>CAXTIY010000264.1:0-5279 GCA_964244215.1 uncultured bacterium | reverse complement strand
ATGACGACGGCGGGCTTCGGACGCAAGATGCTATCGAGAAACGAGCGGCGGCGCGTGACCTTCTTGATGAAGTAATTGAGCATGACTTCGGTGACTTCGAAATCCGCGATGACCCCGTCACGTAAGGGCCGGATCGCCTGGATGTTGCTCGGCGTTCGGCCGAGCATCTGGCGCGCTTCTTCACCGACGGCGATCGTCTTATTGGTGCGCACGTCCTTCGCGACGACGGAAGGCTCGCGCAACACGATACCTTTGCCTCGAACGTACACGAGCACGTTTGCCGTGCCGAGATCGATACCGATATCCAAGCTACGCCTTCACGGAGGAGCGCCAGAGCGATCGAACGGCGCAACGCTTCACGAATTTACCGCGAGGGCTAGACAACCTTCGGGTACGCGGAGGTCTCGTACGTGCCCATCGGCTCCGAGATCGACGCGATCCCGCTCGCGCGTTGCACCTGGCCGCCGAGAGCCGAGAGCATCTCCTCGAGCCGTTCGTAACCGCGATCGACGTATTCGAGTCCGATGATCTCCGTCTCGCCTTGCGCCGCGAGCCCCGCAACGACGAGTGCGGCGCCCGCGCGGATATCGGGCGCTTCGACCGGAGCTCCCGATAACGGCGTGCCACCCTTGATGAGCGCCGTATTATTATCGATCGCGACGCGCACGTCCGCACCCATACGCACGAGTTCGTTCACGTACGAAAAGCGTGCGTTGAAAATCGATTCTTCGACGACGCTCGTGCCGGGCGCCGTGCACAGAAAGCTCAGCATCGGCGGCTGCAGATCGGTCGGAAAGCCGGGATGGGGCGCGGTCAACACGTCCGTACCGCCCGTAATGCGATCTGCGACGACTCGAATCCAATCGGCTCCCGTCGTCACTTTGACGCCGCATTCGCCGAGCTTCGCGAGAGTCACCGCGAGATGCGCGGGCGCGCAGCGCTGCACCGTGACGTCACCGCGCGTGGCACTGCCCGCGAGCAATAGCGTACCGGTTACGATACGATCAGGAATAATTTCGTATTCGACGCCGTGCAATTCCGCAACGCCCTCGATAACGATCGTATCGCCGCCCTGGCCGCTCACGCGCGCGCCCATCGCAACGAGGAAATTCGCCAAATCGACGACTTCGGGTTCCATCGCTACGTTGCGCAGCGTCGTCGTTCCGGCCGCGAGAACCGCAGCGAGTAGCGCGTTCTTCGTCGCGCCGACGCTCGGCTGACGGAACTCGACGTCGCCGCCCACCAGGCGCGCGCCCTTCGTCTGGGCGATGAGATACCCGTGGGCGTTGGACACCTCGGCGCCGAGCGCACGAAACGCCTGCTCGTGCATGTCCGTGGCACGGGTTCCTAAAATGCAGCCGCCGGGCAACGGTACTTCCGCGCGTCCGAAGCGCCCGAGCAGCGGCCCGACGAGATCGAACGAGGCCGCGAGCTTGCGCACGAGTGTGTACGGCGCACGATGGGTCGCGATGTCCGAAGAATCGATCGTAATCGTTCCGGGGCCTTCAGAGCGCAGTCGCGCGCCGAGCGTTTCCAGGAGTTGCCACATCACCGATACGTCCGTAATCCGCGGGATGCGATGCAGCGTGACGGGTGAGGTCGCAAGCAGTGCCGCGGCCATGATGGGCAGCGCGGCGTTCTTGGCACCGTGCGTTTCGACCGAGCCGGAAAGCTGATGGCCGCCGCGGACGCGTAGCGTGGTTTCGAGCCGTTCGAGCACGTTCATGATGTGCAAACCGCAATTCGCAGTAGGGGGATGCGAACCCCGGTTGCCGGCACGTCAATACTGCGATACCTGCCGCAAAAGATCGCTCGCCGCGACCGCTGCGGACACGCGTACGGGCCGGCGCGGAGCGCGATAGATCAGGGCCGCCGCAAAACCGTTCTCGGTTGCGAGGTCGTGGACGCTCCACGCAAGCGCTTCGCCGGCGTCGTGCTCGACGTGGACGAGCCGCGCCCGGTCACGTGGCTTCAGCGTCACGCAAAAGCGATCGAGCGCTACGGAGAGACCCTCGCCGAGCGCCTTGACGAACGCCTCTTTCCGAGTCCAGCAGGCGAAGAACGCTCGCTCCCGCTCCGCCGTCGACTCGAGCGAGCACAACTCGTCGTATTCGCGAGCGCAAAAAAAGCGTTTCGCGATCGCTTCCATCTCGGCGACGGGGCGCACGGCCTCGATGTCGATGCCGACTTCGCAGTTTCGCGTGAGCGCGATGAGGGCGAGCGCGCCCGAATGCGAAACGTTGAACGCAATCGTCGCATCATTCGCAAGCCGTGGCTTGCCGCGTTTTCCGTACGCAAACTCGACTGCGTCCGCAGGGCGCGCGATCTCTCGCGCGAGCAAGAGGCGCAAGGCAGCGCGCGTAGCAACGTAGACCCTGCGCTCGCGATCCTGCGCGAACGACGCCGCACGTTCCCGTTCGATCTCCGAAAGAACGCGTTCGAGTCGCGCGCATTCGGTGGCGCTGGGATCCGTGCGAACGACCCGTACGTCGATCGGCGTAAGTTCGCCACGCTGCGACGTTACGCGCTTCGCTGCTGCTCCCACCAGCCGGGCTGCGTTCCGCGTGCGACGCGCGCACCCGAAGCTAATCCCCGTAGCGCCTCGGCGACCGCCGTCCACGCGGGCACGCGGCCGGGGCCGGCGCATGTGTAGATACCGTCTTCGATACAGCCGGCGCGTTCGACGAGTAGCGAATTCCAATCGACCATTCCGAAGGCCGCCCAGGCACCGAATGCCCGCAGATCGACGCCCTCGCCACGCAGCGCGACGACGTCGTCGTAGCGTTGTAGCAACCAACGCACGCGTTCTTGCTCGTTACCGATTACGTGCACTTCCGATAGCGCCATGGGAAGCCGAAAGCGCTTCCACGCCGCGCGCAATAAGCGGCGTGGAGCGAGCCGTTCGGGAGCGACGTCGACGAGCGGAACGTTGTGGGCAGTAGGTCCCTCCCACGAAGACGATAGGTAGCGTTCCGAATTCGGATAGTAGTTCCAGCCCATGAGATCGGGCGGCCGCGCGAGACGGCGCAGCGCTTCGAGTTCGCTTGCCGGCAAGCCGCATTCACGCGTGAGATAATCCCACAGCGCGTGTCCCGGACGAACGTTCCCACAGAGAAGATCGAGCGAAAGATACGCGCGCTCGCGCTTGTGCGCGACGTAGTCGCTCACACCCGGATCGCCCGCGACGAAGCCTTGCAGATCTTCGGTCAGCATTAATTGCGCCGCCGGAACGATCGCACGGATGCGCTCGAATCCGAGCAAGATCGCACGAGCCTGATTCAACATAGCGCGACCGAACGCGCGGTGGTCGCGCGCCTTGGGATACCATACGCCGTAGAGCGTCGAAAAACGCGCCGTCGTCAGCGGCTCGTTAATCGGCGTCCAGCGCTCGATCCAAGGAAAGCGGCGCGCCGTCGCTTCGGCGTAATCCGCGAAGAGTTCCGGAAACGCGTCGTCGACCAGACTCGTATGGCGCGGGCCGCTACCGTGATGCAACAGCGTGACGAGCGGTTCGATACCGTGACGCACGAGCGCCGCCAAACGTCGCTGCGGCCATGCATAATCGCGCACGCCCGCACCGTTACGCTCCACGTGCTCCCATAACACGGGATAGCGGCTACCGGAAACGCGCAGTGCCGCGAGGCGTTCCATATCGCCGTCCCGCTCGAAGTGCCCCGTTTCGACGCACTGGTCGCGGTAGGTCGCCGCATCGAGCCGCACGATCGTCGGCTCGGGGGACGCCCAGAACTCGATGCAGCTCACTTACGCAACCGTCTCCGAGGCGATCTCGCTCGCTTTGTTAAGTGCCGAAGCGACGACCTGATCCATGTTGTAATACTTATATTCGCCGAGGCGTCCCGCGAACGTGACGTTCGATTCGCGCGACGCCAGCGCTTCATAGCGACGATGCATCGCACGGCTTTCGGGGCACGGAATCGGATAAAACGGATCGCCGTCTTCGAGCGCGTACTCGCGCGAAACGACCGTTTTCGCATGCGTCTGCCCGGTCAGATACTTATATTCGGTCGTGCGCGTGAAGGCGACGCCTTCACTCGGTTCGTTGACGCAGGCGGCCTCTTGCAATCGCTCGACATCGTGAGTTTCGAACTCGAAGCGTAGCGAGCGATACGGCAAGCGGCCGTATCGGTAATCGAAGTACTCGTCGATCGGACCCGTCATAACGATGTTGCGCGCGCGCACGTCGAGTGCGCGATAGTCGATCCCGAGGGCGACGTCGATGCGCGGATGCGCGAGCATGCGCCGCACGAGCGCCGTGAAGCCGTCGCTCGGCATGGCCTGGAAGCGATCGCTGAAGTAACGATCGTCGTCGCTCGTTCGCGTCGGAATGCGGCCGCACACCCCCGCGTCGAGTTCGGAAGGATCGCGACCCCACTGCTTGCGCGTATAACCGCGGAAGAAAAGTTGGTACAGTTCCGTACCGACCCGCGAGCGGATCATCTGTTCGGAGTTATCGATGCGGGCGAACGTTTCGGCGCGCTCGCTTAAAAACGCGGCGACTTCGTCCTCGGAGTAGGTGGTGCCGTAGAGCGCGTTAATCGTCGAGCGATTGATCGGAATCGGTACGAGTTTGCCGCCAACGCGGCTCAGCACGCGGTGTTCGTAGGGCCGCCACGTCGTGAATTGCGAGAGATAGTCTACGACGCGCTGCGAATTCGTATGGAAAATATGCGGTCCGTACGCATGGTACTTTACTCCGTCGCGCTCGACGTCGTCGTGCGTGTTACCCGCGACATGGGAGCGTTTATCCACGACGAGCACCGAGCAGCCATACAGAGAAGCCAGGCGTTGCGCGATCGTGCTGCCGGCCAGCCCAGCCCCGACCACCAGGTAATCGTACATCGAACCCTTCCATTTACAAAGTGATGGATCGTTATACCCAAATTACCGGCGGCCGCGACTTGCTTCCAAGCACCTATCTAGTAGCTGCGACGTGGTGAGCGAGTCTCGCGCCGAAGCGCTCATCGTCGGCCTTCACTTGCGTTGGGATAGCGTTTGGCAGCGGCCCAATCACGTCGTAGCGCGGCTGGCCGAGCGCCTGCCGGTGCTCGTAGTGGAAGAGCCGATAACGGGCCCGACGGATACGAATACGCTCGTGGTTCACGGGCGCGTGACGGTGCTGACGCCGCAGCGCCGGTCTTTTACCGACATGGTCGACACATCGACCGTCGAGGGGGCCCGGACGTGGCTCGCGAATCGGGCGGCGGCCGTGTGGCTCTACTCGCCGATGATGTTGCCGCTCGCGCAGGCATGCCCGGGCG
>CAXTIY010000263.1:0-5290 GCA_964244215.1 uncultured bacterium | reverse complement strand
ATGAACTTGTTTCAATGGGATTTACGGTATCCACCCCTGGTCGGCCTTAAAGATTATCGCGAGCCGAGCGCGCTCGACTTCAGCGCGAGCATCGATGGACCAACGATCGTGCCGGGGGCGTATACCGCCGTCTTACAATACGGCGCTACGAGGCTCACCGCACCGGTGCGCGTGCAACTCGATCCACGCCTTAACCTCGCTGCGGGCGACCTCGAGGCGCGCTTGGCGCTGGAGACGCGCATCCACGATGCGCTCGGGAAGCTCGACACGACGATCAATGCCGCACGGGCGGCAGAGAATACCGTTTCGAAAGAGAAGCGCGCGCGGATCGAGAGCGTGCTCGCCGACCTCGTACAGTTCGACACCCACTCGAGCGAAGGCGACACGTTGCACGAGACGAAGCTGCGCGAGCACCTGGCGATCCTCGGCAACGAGTTAGAAATCGCCTACGAGAAGCCGACTGCGGCCGAATACGCGACCTTCGACGAACTCAACGCGCAAGCGGATGCGGGCGAGAGTTCGCTAACGGGCGTTATGTCGATGCACTAACCGAGTGTTGGGACCGAAAAGCAACGGAGCTGACCGAATCATACCGCGAATGCTTCTTCGACGGCACGCTCCGTCGAGAGTGACGCTCCCTCCGCTTTTCGGTTGGCCAACGTTTGTAATCCGAAAGCTTCCGTCAACAACTTTTCGTTGCGAACGAAGCAGAGCCCCAATACGTTACTTCGTTCGTACGTTCACCTTGGAGCGTTCGCGCTCGAAGGGTCAGCTCGACAGCGCGTGAGGCATTGCCCATCATGCTGTTCGCCATAGGCGGTCAGCGCTTTGCACCCATTTCTGACGCTTCGGATGTGGATCGTAACCGATGTGCGTGCCGAGGCCGTGCCGCAGAGCCGCACGGAACAATATGGGCGCGCTCGCGGCGCTTCACCGAGAGCCGTTCGGGTCCAGCCGCTCGGCGGCGGCTCCGTCTTGCGGCGTCGACTACAGCATCGCTACGTCCAACGGTTGGCCGCCGTAACGCGGACGCGAGAACGCGCTAAGTCGTTCCCATGAAGGCCGAGTAACGGGCCTTCGCTATGCGATACGCATCGGGAATGGAGATAGCGTAGATGAACAAGCCGCCCGCAAGACGGCCGATCAGGCTTCGGTCCGGCGGCGTGACGTGCCAGGTGATCCAACCGAGCAAGATCATGAAAGCCTGGAAGACGAAGCCCCGCTGCTGCGCGCCACACAAGACGTGTCCGAAACCGGGCAACAGAATAGCCGCGAGCAAAACGCGATTAGGCGAAACGGGACGTGCTCGCTTCGTCTGCGGCCGCGCCGCCGAAACGGCCACTCGGCGCGCCATCAAGCGGCCACCGCGACCGACTCGTGCAGATCGACCGCAGCGTCGAGGAGACGCCGTACGAGCGTCGCCGGAACGCGCTGGGCGGCGAACTCCATCTGCCGCAAGACGACGTAGTGAGAGCGGTCCGCCTGAGAGATCTGATAGACGAAGCGAACGCCGCGCGGCGTAACGAGTAAC
Organism: uncultured bacterium; assembly: GCA_964244215.1. GTDB lineage: Bacteria > Vulcanimicrobiota > Vulcanimicrobiia > Vulcanimicrobiales > Vulcanimicrobiaceae > CAXTIY01. The sequence goes on along the minus strand of CAXTIY010000263.1, from coordinate 3,759 downwards.
TCTTTCATGCGCTGGTCGGCGAAATATGTAACGTGCGGGGCGATAACCTCGAACGGCGGCATATGCGCCGGATCGTCACCGCGTACGATCGCATCGCGCGGCCAGTCGGCCGGTAACGGCAGTTCGTATTCGAGCTCCGCGAAGGGAGAATAAAACTCCGCGCCACGCGGCCGAATTAAGAGATCGAACGTCCCCGCATACCGGACGGGCTCGCGCAACGTGACCTTCAGCCATAACGATGGTAGCTTTCGGAAAGCGACGTGATCGACCACGGGTTCCAACACGACCGCACGTCCTCGATAATTGCCGTAGAGCACCGCGAATGCGAGCCCATCCTGTACGAGTCGATAGCCGTCGAATAGGTCGAGGCAATCAACGAAAAAGTCGCGCCGTCGCTGCCCGGTGAGTCGCCGATCGCGAAGATATACCCAGCACAGCGCCGCAAGCGCGATCGCTACGATTGCGGCGAGGTACGGAGCGCGCGCGGAGGCGATCAATAGCCGAGCGGCCGCGGCCAAGGCATCGTGAACTGATCGCCGCGCCGGACGTAACGGTAACGATAGAACGCGAACCACAGCGACGCGATCATGTAGAACGCGAGCATCGCGAGCAATTGCCGGCCGTACCCGAGATAGACGGCGAAGAACGTCGTCGCGCAAAGTACGAGCAGAACCGCTGCCGGTAACGGGTGGAACGGATGTTCGTAACCGCGCTGGATCGATCCGAGCGGCCACTTGCGCCGGAAGCTCCACATATTGAACGGCATACACGAGTAGTTGAGGAGACCCGAAAGGATCGAGAACGTGATGATCTGCGCGAGAGGGATGTAGAGCGCGAAGACCGCGGCGATCGGTATGAGGAAAAGAATGGAGCGGAACGGCGTCCGATAGCGCGGATGCACCGCGCCGAACCACGCCGGCAGATAGCGATCGCGGCCCATCGAGAACCAGGCGCGCGCCGCATCGTTGATACAACCGTTTGCCGAGGCGATGGCTGAGAAGAGCGTCCCGACGAAGAGAATAACGATCAGAACGGGCAACCCGGTTACCCGTGCGGCGTCGTATAACGGCGCGAGCTCGGCATCCCAGCCGATGTACTGCCACGGCAGCAAGCCGCACACGATATACCACGTTAGCGCCGCCGCGATCAGCAGCGTGATCATGCCCGTCATCGTGCCGAGCGGCAACGCGCGACCGGGCGAGCGAACCTCTTCTGCCGCTTGGCACGTGCCTTCGATGCCGAGGTAATACCAGATGCCGAAATGCAGTGAGGCGAGCACGCCGATCCAGCCGTACGGTAAATCGGTTAGCAATTCACGGTGAAGTAGGATCGCATGTGGATGCCACGGCTGCACGCCAATGAACAAGATGATGATCGATGCGAACGCGGCCGCCGTTATCACAAAGTTAATCGTGAGCGCCATAAATACGCCACGATAGTTGAGCCAGGCGAGCCCGGCGAGCGTCAGCACCGTAAACGGCTGCCATGGAATGTCGTGGCCGAGTTGCTGCGCGCCGATTTGCAACAACTGACCCGAAACCTGAATATCGCCCGCTTCGAGCATTGTGTATGCGAGCACGAGGTAGAGGCCGACGTTAAATGCGAGCAGCGGCCCGATCGTATGTTTGTTCTGCGTGTATTGGCCACCGGCCGCGGCGACCGTCGACGTTATTTCCGAGTCGATCATCGCGACGCAGGTGTAGAGCAAGCCGATTACCCAGCACGAGATCAGCGCGCCGAGCGCGCCGCCTTTGCCGACGCCATAATTCCAGCCCATGAACTCGCCGACGAGCACGATTCCGACGCCGAGCGCCCAGACGTGCACGGGACCGAGCACTTTAAGGAGATTGATCGGGTGCGGCCCCTCGACTGCGCCCGTAACGGGCGCGGCGGGAGCGCCGATCACCAACTGCTCGCTCATGCGCTAACTCCTCTCGGACTTGCCGGAGGCGAAGAGTTCGTCAAAGTTTTCCCGGGAGCTTAAGAGCACGTCTTCATCGGTGCTGGTGTTGACTTTGAAAAAATCGAAGGTGAGAAGACCGAGCAGAACCGCGGATACGATCCAGGCGAGCCAGGCGGACGCTTGCCAAAGGTCCATCAGGCAGAACTACCGATTGCGTTTCCGTTTGCGGGGACACCGTCAAATTTTTCAGCGATCACCTGTTTGTATTCGCGTTCCGAGACGACGAGCATGAAACCGAAATACACGACGATCATAACGACGGTCGCCGAAAGCCCGAGCACGTCGATCGTGTAATCAAACGGCTGCGTGATGATCGCGGCGGCCGTTTCCTTCGTGTAACCGACCTTGACCCATTGCTCCTGCATCGTCTTGTTTTGGCCCAGTTTATCCCACGAGACGCCGGTCCACGTTTTCGTGCCGTCGGCCGCCGTCTTGTAACTGACGCCGGCCGGTAATTTCTCGACGCGTGACGGAGCCGCGATGTTGAGCCAGATCGGCAAAAATAGCGCTCCGAATACGAGCGCGAGCAGAAAGGCGACGTCGAAGAATTGACTCGCCGTACTCTGCTTGGGCGGCGCATATCGTTTCATCATGCCGGCTCCTCGAGCAGCGAGATCAACGTCCGGCATCGAGATGCCGAATGTCGACCGAGTAGATATGTTCTTTATCTTCGGAGTAGTGCCGAATCATGGCCGTAATCGAAGCCGTATTGAAAAGGACCAAGACGAACGCCGCGATCCAAGCCACTCCGAGGAGCAGCTTATTCTCGATGTACGGCTGCACGCTCAACATTACGAACAATACGACGAGCCACAATATGACGACGAAACCGGTGGCCCACAGCCGGTCGCGTGCGAACATTGCTTCGATCCGCGCTTGAATGTCTCGTGCCATATCAGCAGTCCATCGTCGTTTCTAGCTCCCACTGACTGAGGTGACCGGCATACGCGTTCCATTCCGCGTGCCGGAGCTTGAGATAAGCGTCGACGAAATTGTCGCCGAGGGCGCTCCGCAAGACGCTCGAACCGTCGAGCTCTCGCAACGCATCGAGCAAATTGAACGGCAGCTTCATCGCGCCGTCGACCGTGTGGCCGTCGGTGTACATGTTGATGTCGAGGCGCTTGCCCGGATCGCGCCGATTGACGATCCCGTCGAGCCCCGCTGCGAGAATTGCGGCGGGCATCAGGTAAGCGTTCGCCGCGCCGTCCGGCAAGCGCAATTCGAAGCGCCCCGGCTCCGGGATACGGATCATGTGCGTGCGGTTATTGCCCGAGTACGTTACCGTGTTCGGCGCCCACGTCGCACCCGAACGCGTTACCGGCGCGTTGATCCGTTTATATGAATTTACCGTCGGATTCAGCAAAGCGCAGAGCCCGCGCGCGTTCGCGATGATGCCGCCGACGAAAGCATAGCCGAGCTCCGAAACGCCGAGCGGGCCTTCTTCATCATCGAATAGGTTCGCACCGTCGCGCCACAGCGAGACATGCGTATGACAACCGTTGCCCGTATGTTCTACGAATGGTTTCGGCATAAACGTCGCGCGTAAACCGTGCTTTTCGGCGATTACTTTCGCCATGTACTTAAAGAATGCGTGGCGGTCGGCCGTCGTCAAAGCATCGTCGTATTCCCAATTCATTTCGAATTGGCCGTTCGCGTCTTCGTGATCGCTCTGATACGGTTTCCAACCGAGCAGCGCCATCGCATCCGACAGTTCCGCAATTACGTCGTAACGGCGCATTAGCGCCGTTTGGTCGTAACACGGCTTCGCTTGCCGGTCGGCCGGATCGGAAATCGTT
>CAXTIY010000262.1:0-5293 GCA_964244215.1 uncultured bacterium | reverse complement strand
ATAATCGTCTGCGCTCTCTTCGGCGGCGCCCTGCTGCGCGCCGGCGTGGGCATGGGCGGCAAACTGCTCGGATACGGCGTGAGCTACGACTCTCTGCGCAATCGCTCGGGTCATCTGACGATTTTACGGCCGGACGTTGCCGGCCTCAAGTCGGAACCGCTCTTCACGGCACAACGGATCGACGTCGCCTATTCCTTGCGCGACATCTTCGGAAGCGCTCATCCTTTCGGAATATCGGGTGTCGAAATCGACCGCCCGAAGATCACGATCGTCCATCACCGCGACGGTTCGTACAATTTCACACTGCCGAAGTCCAATCCGAGTCAACCGCAGAAGCCGTTTTCGGTGCCCCAAATACGTCTTCGGATTAAGGATGGCTCGCTCGGCGTGGTCGACGAGACGCGCATCTTCCGGCACAGCCGCCGGCTCGCGCTCGTGAACGTCCAAGTGAACGCGGCACTCGAACCCAAAGGCCTCTCACACTTTCAATTCGGACTCGCGGTACTCGAGGACGGCGGCAAGTTTCCGATAGAGGGCCGCGGCACGCTCGACGAGTCGCGCGCTTACGAAATCAGTCGCGTAACGATTAAAACGCTCGCCTTCGCGCCGCTCTTAGATTACGCGCTCAACTCGACGTCGCTCTACATTTCGGGCGGCGTCTTGAACGACGTCGGAGTGCGCATCTACGGCTTACCGGACAAAGCCGGCAACATGCAGCGGCACGTTTCCGTAACCGCGAAGCTCGATCACTTTCAACCGTATCTCAACGGAATAGCGAAGCCGCTACGCGACGGACGCGGGTCGCTGCGCCTCTACGATAACGGCCTGACGATTCCGAAGGTCGACGGCTCGATCGGAGGCGTGCCCGTACGCATCGCGGGCGGCATCTACGATCTTACGAAACCCACGCTGCGTTTGGGTATCGCGGGCTCGGGCAATCTGCGCGGCCTCCTGACGCTGAACGACGCGGCCAAAACGTTGCCCGTCTCGGGGCCCGTCGCATTCAAATTACTCGTCGAGGGCGACGCGACGAACCCGACGACCTTCGCAAGCTTCAGCGCCCGCCAAATTTTTTACAATCGCATACCCGTCGACGGCGCGCATGGGCTCATCGCATTGCACGGGCAGAATACGACGATCCTCGAGACCGCGCTCGCTTACGACGGCATCGTCGCAAGCGCACGCGGTAATCTCGAAACGATCCAGAAAAAAACGGCGCTCGACGTGCTCGCGAGCGTCGCCGCACCCATGGCGCGATTGCCGTACGCGCGCTCGCTGCTCGGCGATATGCTCGTGCGCACCGATGCCGTCGTAACGGGGCCGCTCGGTAATCCGCAAACGACGGGCGTCGTCTTAGGCGACTCGGGCGCGCATCGTCTCGCCGGCACCTTTTCCGTCGACGGAGCGGGCGTCGGAAATATCGGACCGCTGCTACTATCGGGCCCCGCCGGCAGTTCGCTCTATGCCCGCGTAGCGCTCGACCGGCCGCGCGGCGGCGGCGGAGCCGGCTTCGTCTCCGTAAACGCGTTGCATGTCGATACGAACGGCGTGCAACCGGGCTTGCCCGGAATGACGCTCGCGACGCTGCCGCCGCTAGCGGGAACGCTGGACGCATCGCTTGCGGGCTCGTTTGCGAACAAGCACTTCACGCTCGGCGGCACGGCCCACGCCTTCGGCGTACGCGCGCTCGGTTATCCGATCGATGACGTCGGCGCGCGCTTCGCCGCGAGCGATTCGCAGCGGCTCGCCGTCGACGCCCGTTATCGCGGCGACCTCGCCGCGCTCGCGCGTGCGGCGGGCGGAAAAGTGCGGGCGAGCGGTTCGGTCGACGTGCCGATCTCGCTGCTCGCGAGCAGCGCGAACGCGGCGCTCGTACAGATTCACGACGCGCGTTTCGAACGGGCCGAGATAGCCGGCGTTTCGATCGATGCGCTCGACGCGACCGTCGGTTTGCGCGGACGCGCGATCGACGTGTACGGCGCGCGCGCGCAACTCGCCGGCCACGAGCTGGTCGCGCAGGGCAGTTTCGGCAACGGCGGCGAGCTCGACGTCTCCGCGAGCGGCGTGGACCTCGGGCCGCTGCGCGCCGCGGGTTTGCCCGTGCGTAGCGGAACGGCGAGCGTCCTTGCGAGTATCGCCGGAACCGTGGCGGCACCGCGGATCGAAGTGGGCGTTGCGGCGAGCGACGTACGCAGTTCGAACGTACGCGCCCGGGCGCTCGCGCTCGACGCTTCGACCGCACTCAGTTTCAGCGGAGACACGCTGCGCGTGCACGACGGCAGCATCGTAGCGGGCTCGGCGCTCGGCGAGCTCGACGGCTCCGTGAACGGGTTACGGCAGAATCCAAGGACCGCGGCTTACGCCTTCGCGCTGCATTTGGAGCAAGCCGATATCGGTACGTTCGCGCGCGTGGTACGCGCGCCGCAATTTCCCGAAGGAACGCTGCAAGCGGACCTGCGCGTGGCCGGCCGCGGCGCGGCACCGGCCGTCGCCGGACGAATCGCAATTCCCGAAGGGTCGGTCAATGGTCTGGCCTATCGCGATGCCTCGGTTGCGCTCAGCGGCACGGCGCAAGCGTTACGCGCGCGCGCCGGCACCGTGACGGTCGGTTCCTCGACCCTCGGTTTCGACGCGGACGTCGCACGCAGCGCGCAATCGTTCGCTTTACGCGCACCCAAACTCGAACTCGCCGACTTCGACGATTATTTCGATCGAGGCGATACGCTCGGCGGAAACGGGAGCGCACGCGTCCGCATCGCGAACGCCCCGAATCGGCTCACCGTCACGGCGTACGCGCACTTCGCGCACACGCGTTTCCGGCGGTTCGAGATCGGCGACAGCCGCGCGACGATTACGACGACCGGCCGCACGCTCCATACGGATGTTTCGCTCGGTAGCACGTCGGGCCGCATCATCGAACGCGGTACCGCGACACTCGCGGAAACGGCGCCGCTGCGCGACGCATTGCTGCGCACGAATCTCGCCCTAGAAACGCGTGCCGAAAACGTGGATCTCGGCGTCTGGCTGCCGGCAGTCGGCGTCGCCGCGCCGCTAACCGGTAAAGCGAACGCGAACGCAACGATCCGTGGCATCTATCCCAACGCAACGGCGGTCGCACATGCCGAACTCGACTCGGCGAATACGGGTCGCATTGCGATACGCACCGCAACGCTCGATGCGCGCGCCGCGCGCGGACGGGTGACGATCGCGCGGGCGGTTCTCGCGATCGACAATCTGCAGGCGAGTGCCTCGGGGACGCTCGGTTTACGGCCGCAAAGCCCGGTGGACGTCGCGGTTACGGCGAGCACGGCGGATATCGGTGCGCTCGCGAAAACGCTGACCGGAACGACATACGATACGAGCGGATCGTTTAAGACGACGGTCCGAATTAACGGCACGGCGCAGCAGCCTGCCTTCGCGGGCGAGGTCGATGCGAACACGATACGCTATGCGAAGTACACGCTTCCGCACGCGCATGCCGCCATCGCCGCCACCAAAACGCACGTCGTCTTACGCGGCGCAGAAGTCGACCTCACCGTCGGGCGCGTCCTCGCAAGCGGAGCCGCGCCCCTACAATCCTCGCCCTTCGGTGTGGGCCCGCCGACGGCGCCCCTCGCGTTCAACCTGACGGCGCAAGCGATCGACCTCGGCCAATTCGGCGCGTTCTTTCCCAAGGGCACGGTCGCCGCGGGCGTTCTGAACGGCGCGGTCGGCCTCGAAGGCACGCTCGCGCGACCCGGGCTCAGCGGAACGCTCGCGCTGACGAACGGTTCGTTCGTCGGACCGCAATTGCGCTCGAAAGTGACGGCGGCCGTCGCGCAAGTAACGTTCACCGGCACGACGGCGACCTTGCACGATACGCACGCTGCCATCGGTGGCGGAACGATCTCGGCGACGGGCACGGCATCGGTTCCCTCGCTGCGGCGGCCGGCGCACGATCTCTCGGGCCGGCTCGATCTGGCACTCGACAATCCGGTTCTCGATGCGCCGCAATATTTCCGAGGCCGCGTGAACGGAACGCTCGATATCGCGCGCGCCGTCGATTCTCCGATCGACGTCGCGGGCAACCTCGCTTTTAATTCGACCCGCATTCCGCTCTCCGCCGTCTTCAATCCGAATGCGCCGAAAACGACCGCGACCGCGGCGCCGCTGCCCGTTGCCTTCAATCTCGACGTTGCGGTCGATCGCGACGTGCGCTTGCAGGGCGGCCCGGCGGACGTCGGCGCGACGGGCAATCTGCACGTGGCCGGAACGCTCGCCGCACCGACCGTTGCGGGCCAACTCGAATCGGTGGGCGGTGGTACGGTCAGCTTCTACCGCACGTTCCGCGTCGCCGACGGCAGCACGCTCGCTTTCGATCCGAGCGACGGCGTGATTCCCACCGTCGACGTCAACGCGACGACGACCGTGCCGAATCCGCAGACCGACGTAAGCTTGCACGTTACGGGCCGCACGACGCAACTCAACGTCGCGCTCTCATCGGATCCGGCGTACGACCAATCGCAGATTCTCGGGCTGCTCGTCGGCGCGCAAGCGCTCGGTGCCGTCAGCGGCGTCGCGGGTACCAACGGCGGAGCGCAATCCAATCCGTTTCAATCGCTTGCTTCGGGCGAACTGGGAACGCTGCTGACGCAAAACATTTTACAGCCGTTCAGTTCGCAAATCGGCGGCGCGCTCGGGCTCTCCAATCTTGCCGTCAACTTCGCGCCGGGCAGCGGACTCGACATCGGAGCGAAAAAGAAAATCTTTAAAAACGTCAACGCCGTCTTTGCCGAAACGTTCTCCTATCCGCAGCGTCAGAGCATCGGCCTGCAAGCGACGAACAGCACGAACACGACCGCCGCGCAAGTCACGTTCTTTACGCAATCGTCGTCGAATCGCTTCGCTTCGGTTCAACCGCAAACGTATCTGTCGTCCAATCAAGCCGTTTCGGCTTCGGAGCCGACGAACGGCGATCAGGGTATCTCGTTCTCGCTGTTGCGAAAATTCTAAACGCGATGCTGCGGGGTTACGGGGTCACCACGTGCTGACGGATTGGCTCATCATCCGGCGTCTCGCAGCCGAACTCGATCGGACGCTACGCGGTAAGCGCATTCGCGCGGCCGGCCGCATGGTCGATGGCCGCTTCGGCCTCGCGATCCCAGGCACGACCGTGGCGATCGACGTTTTCGGTCCGACGCCGATCGTGACGCTCGAAGGCGAGTGCGCGCTCGAACCTGCAGCCGGCTGGGTGCGCGCCGCGGCCGATGCGCTCGGCGGTCTGCGCTTCGATGCCGTACGCGCGCGGCGGGGC
>CAXTIY010000261.1:0-5311 GCA_964244215.1 uncultured bacterium | reverse complement strand
GTTAATCTGATCGGGCCGTCGCTACTCGGCTTTCACGATCGCTCGAACGTCGAGGCGCTGCGCCGTACGCTCGCCGATGTCGGCATCGACGTCAACGCCGTCGTTCCGCTCGGCGCGTCGCCCGAAGATTTGCGTACCATCGGCCGGGCTTGGGTAAACGTTCCGACCGCACACGAACTCGCCGTGCCGACGCTCGAGTATTTGCACGAGCGTTTCGGTACGCCGTTCGTGCGCGAATTGCCGTACGGTGAAGCCGGCACCACGCGTTTTCTGCGCGAGCTGTGCGGTCTGTGTGAGATTCCAGCCGAACGGATCGTGGTCGCGGCGCGCAAAAGCCAACTTCTCTGGTATTCGCGCACCGTCGATTCGCACGCCCTCTCGTCCAAACGCGTCGCGGTCTTCGGAGCACCGACGGTCGCCGCCGGAATCGCGCGCGTGATGCGCGACGAACTCGATATGGAAATCGAATTCGTCGGAACGTACGCCCTGGACTGGGGCAACTGGCTGCGCGAACGCGTCGCCGACATTACGTCGAACGTGCTCGTGACCGAAGATTATCGCGTCGTCGCGCGGGAGATCGACCGCACGCGGCCCGACATCGTGTTCGGCTCGCAGATGGAGCGCCACTCCGCAAGCGCCGTCGGCGTACCGTGCGCCGTCGTTTCGCCGCCGGCGCACATTCTCAACTTCCCGCTCGGCTACGTGCCGTTCATGGGTTACGAGGGCGCGAACCACATCGGCGATCTCGTGAACGCGACGCAAGTCCTCGGGCTCGAGCATCATCTTATCGAAACGTTCGGGCCGCGCGGGCAAGGGCAATTCGCCGAGGCCGCCCCCGAGCTCGAACCGGAACGTGCTTCCGCCGTCGCCGTCGCGCCCGAAGCGGGCGCCCCCGTTTGGGACGCCGCCGCCGAGAAACTCCTCGGACGCGTGCCGTTCTTCGTGCGCAAGAAAGCGCGCGCGAACATCGAGCACTACGCGCGCGAACGTTCGATCGCGACGATCGATGAAGCCGTGATGCTGCGGGCGCGCGAGCACGTCGGTGGCTAAACCTACGGCGACGCCGCTGCGCGACTCGGCGCGTGCCACGGTCGATACGGTCGGACAATTCGGCGCGATGATGCTGCCGTTCGCGAATCGTGGCGACGGCGCGGCGCGCATCAACGCGTCGCTGCGCACGTTCGCCAAGCCCGGCACGTGGTTCGCACCGATGTGGGCGATGCTCGTCGGCTGCGTGGCGGGCGGCGCGACTTGGACGTTGCCCGCGGTCGGCAAGGTGCTGCTCGGCATGATTCTCGCGGGGCCGCTGCTCTGCGCGTTCTCGCAAATTGCGAACGACTGGTTCGACCGCGACGTCGACCGCATCAACGAACCGGAACGGCCGACCGCAGCGAACTTGCTTTCGCCATGGACCGTCTTCGGCGTCGCACTCGTACTCGGCATTCTCGCGCTCGGGCTCGCGGCCGCGCTCGGCACGACGGTGCTTTGGCTCGCACTCGGCGGCCTCGCGCTTGCGCTCGCGTATAGCGCGCCGCCGATACGCTTGAAAGCGCGTAACGGCTGGCTCGCGAATGCCGCCTGCGCCTTCTCATACGAAGGCTTCGCATGGGTCGCGGGCACCGCCATCTTCGGCCGCATCACGACCGGCACGATCGTGCTCGCGACGCTCTATTCGCTCGGCTCGCACGGATTGATGACGCTTAACGACTTCAAGAGTTATGAAGGCGATAAGCGTCTCGGGTTGCGCTCGCTGCCCGTGCTGCTCGGCCTCGGGGGCGCGCTACGCGCCGCCTTCATCTTTATCGACGTTTTTCAGGTGCTCGCGATCGGTTACGTTCTCGCGCATCGCATGTGGATCTACGCCGGCATCATGTTGGTCTTGTTCGTCATTCAATTACCGATGCAGCGTAAGCTCGCAACGGATCCCAAAGGGCTCGCGCCGTGGTATTGCGCGAGCGCCATTCCGCCCTTCGTTTGGGGCATGCTCGCTGCAGCACTGGCTATTCGCTATGGAGAATTCTAAACGTGAATGTAATCGTCGTCGGAGCCAATGTCGGTGGAAGCATTGCGGCGGGTGATCTGGCTGCCAGCGGTGCGAACGTGATATTGCTCGAGCGCGATTTCAAACGCAAGAAGCCGTGCGGCGGAGCGATTCCGCCCAAAGCCATTATGGAATTCGGCATTCCCGAAAACATCATCGAACGTAAAACGAAACGCGCCGTCATCATCGGACCGAGCGGCTCGCGCGTGGAGATGGACGTTCGCGGAACCAAAGCGACGAACGACGATTATATCGCGATGGTCACGCGCGAAGTGCTCGACCAGACGATGCGCGCCAAAGCCCAACAAGCGGGCGCGGATCTACGCGAAGCGACGTTCGTCTCGCACGAAAATAACACGCATGGCAAAATCGAAGTCCGCGTTCGTTACAAAGATGGTCGCGAAGAAACGCTCTTTACCGATGGACTGATCGGCGCCGATGGCGCCGGTTCCGCGGTCGCGAAATCGTGCGGACGCGCGCCGATCAAGCACGCGTCGGCCATTCAAGAGCGGCTCTATTTGCCGGATGAAGCGATGGAGTATTACGCGGAAACGGCCGAGCTCTATCTCGGCGACGACGTCTCGCCGGATTTTTACGGCTGGGTCTTTCCTAAAAGCGATCACGTCGCGGTCGGAACCGGCTGCCGGCCCGAACACGCGAACCGTTCTTATGCATTTCTCGAAGGCGTCAAACGTCGTGCCGGCTCGAAGCTCGGCGGCGCGAAGCGCGTCTTGCTCGAGGGTCACCCCCTGCCGATGACGCGCTACAAGAAGCTGGTGTACGGACGCACGCTACTGGTCGGCGACGCGGGCGGGATGGTCGCGCATACGTCGGGTGAAGGGATCTACTTCGCGATGGCCGCGGGACGCATGGCCGCGCAAACGATGATGGCACATTTCGGCGATCCGAAGACGCCGCTCGAGCACTACGAGCGGGCTTGGCAGAAGAAATACGGCGCTATGTTCGATTTCTTGCAAGCGCTCGAAAAGTGGTCTTATTGTGGGAACCGCAATCGCGAATTTTTCGTCGATATGTGTGACACCGTGGAAGTGCAGACCCTGACCTTCGATAGCTATCTCTTCAAGCAGATGGCATCGGTGATGCCCGGTCATCATGCACGCATGGTGATCAATGGGGTGAAAGCTGCCGTGAGCAATTGGGCGCATCCGAAGAATCCGCTGCTGGACGGTCCGCCGCAAATAACGGCCAAAGAGGCGCTCCGTGCTACGCGTGGCGCGATCGCGGCCGGTACGGGCGTCGACGAGCGAGCCTACGCCAATGCGGGTTAGCGCCGTTCGGCGCCTAGCGATGGGGCTCGCCATCGTCGCTTTTGCTGCGGTCATCGTGTTTTACGGTCGCCTGATCCGCACCGTCGAGCTCGCTGCGACGGTCGCGGGCTTCGTGGATTCGGACGTTCCCCGGTAATCTAGATACGCGCTTTTCTTTGCCTGAACGCTTGAGCGATGTTTCTGTAACGGATCGCGAACCTGTGGCGTTCGCGGCCGCGTCGTAAGTCGCGGACTGGCGACCGGCTGGTGTTAGCAATCGGTAGTCGAGAAACATCGGCCGAGGATTCACACCCCCAGAGCGTTTAACGGCCTTGTCTCCCAGGCCGCTCAGAGCATCAAGCCTGTTGACGCGTCTCAGGGAGCGTGGTAGTGTCCTACGAAATGGGCGTTGCCGTTCGACTTTTAGGCCTCACGATTACCGGTTGTATTCCGGCCCGGCCTCGTTCGTCGTAAAGTAACGTAGTCACGATGGACCTCGCCGACCGGGCGGGGTTTTTTCATTTAAAGGGGACTCATGCCGAGCGCGTCGCTGGAACACATGCAGATCGCACCGTACTACTGGTTCGACGGGACGATTTCGCTACGTGAAAATGTCACCGTCGATCCGTTCGCCCACGGACTGCATTACGGCACGGGTGTCTTCGAAGGCATTCGCGCGTACGCGACACCGCGCGGGCCAGGCATTTTTCGTTTACGCGAACACTTGGAGCGTTTCGGCCGTTCGGCTGCCACCTACGGACTCAAGATCGGCTGGAACGTTTCGGAACTCTCGGCGGCGGTCGTCGAGACGCTGATGCGCAACGAACTCGAAACGGCGTATATTCGGCCGCTCGCGTTCTTCGGCGAGCGCACGATCTCGCTCGCGCCCAAGTATTATTGCCCGACACACGTGTTGCTCGCCTATCGTGCGCTCGGCGATTACTTCGGAGCCGGCCAAGAGAACGGCATCCGCTCGACGATCTCGTGTTGGCGCAAGTTCTCTTCCAAAGCGCTGCCGTCGAACGTGAAAGCGGCGGGACATTATGCGAACTCCGTGCTCGCGCTGCAAGACGCGGTCGGGCGCGGATTCGATGAAGCGATTTTGCTCAACGATCGCGGCGACGTCGCCGAAGGCACGGGCGAGAACATCTTCGTTATCAAGAACGGCGTGCTACGAACGAACGATCGTTCGGCCGACGTGTTGCACGGGATTACGCGGGAGACCGTCATTACGCTCGCACGCGATCGCGGCATGACGGTCGAGGTCGATCGCTTGACCGTGCAAGATCTGCACGAAGCGGACGAGGCGTTCTTTACCGGCACCGCCGCCGAAGTGACGCCGATCGCGTGCATCGACGATCATGTTTATTCGAACCATCGCCCGCTCACGTCGGAGCTTCGCGCGGCCTACGCGAGCGCCATCATCGGCGAGGACGAACGTCATCCCGATTGGGTTACGTACGCGAACGCGAAGAGGCCGCTGACGGCCGCCCGCTAACCTCCGCTCGTGCTTCGCATCGCTCTTGCGTTCGGTATTCTTGCCTTTGCGGTGAGCCGCGCGCCCGCATCATCTCAAACTCCGGACCCCGCGACGCAACCGTCTCCGATCGCAACGCCGCAATCGTCAACAGCCACCGACCCGACTCCGAGCAGCATCGCACGGCTTCCGGTTGATCCGGCAATCGCAGCGCTCGTAGCGCGCGTGTCCGCCGAACGCTTACGTGCGACCAACGTTCGGTTGGTCGCGTTCGGTACGCGCAGCCTCTTTTCGGAGACGACGAGCACCCATAAGCGTGGCGTCTTTGCCGCCCGCGATTGGCTAGCCGAGCAATTCCGCGCTGCCGGCCGCGCAAGTGGCGGCAGGCTCAGCGTCTCCTACGATACCTACGTTCAACCGAAGACGCCGCGAACTCCGCGCGCCGTCGAGGTATCGAGCGTTATCGCAACACTGCGCGGCGACGATCCGGGGCGCGCGACCTACGTGATGTCGAGCCATTACGAT
>CAXTIY010000260.1:0-5321 GCA_964244215.1 uncultured bacterium | reverse complement strand
AACGCGACCCCGCGACCGTCGCGCTCGGCGAACGCGTCGCGCTGCTGCTCGAAGCGGAGGCCGCCTTGCACGTCGGTCCGCGTATTTCGGTCGGCCGCGCGTGGCTCGATCTTTGGACGACCGAGAAAACGTTCTATAGTTCGACGGGTTCGCGCATCGCGCAATCGTTGCGTCAAACCGGCAGCGGAATCCGCGCGCTCGCAATTGGTGAGAGCGAGGCGCAAGACCGCTCGTTCCCGGGCGATGTCGGCCTCTATCAAAGCGGCGGCTGGGAGATCGTAGAACGCGCGGCGCTGCGCGAGAACGCGCAGCGGATCGGTGAGGAAGCGACGCAGCTGCTCGACGCCGCGCAATGTCCCTCGGGTGAATTCGACGTGGTGCTCGGCGGCTCGCAAGTCTCGCTGCAGATTCACGAATCGTGCGGACACGCGGCCGAACTCGATCGCGTGATGGGTTGGGAAGCGAATTTTTCCGGCACGAGTTTCCTCGACCCGGCCGAACTCGGGCGCTTACGCTACGGGTCGCCCGAAGTGACGATCGTCATCGACAACGCGATGCCAGGCGGCTTCGCGACCGCCGCGTACGACGACGAAGGCAGCCGCAGCGTCCCGGCCGACATCGTGCGCGACGGCTTGCTCGTGGGCTTCGAAAGTTCGCGCGATACGGCGCGCACGATCGGCCGCGCGACGAGCGCTTGCGTACGCGCCGAGAGCTGGCAACACGTGCCGATGATCCGCATGTGCAACTTGAGTTTACTGCCGGGCAATACGCCCTTCGAAGCGCTCTTCGACGGTATCGAACACGGTGTCTACATGGAATCGAATCGCTCGTGGTCGATCGACGATCACCGCCTCAACTTCCAATTCGGTTGCCAGATCGGCTGGGAAATCGTCCGCGGTAAACGCACGCGCATGCTAAAGAATCCGACGTATGCCGGCGTGACGCCGCAATTTTGGAACGCCTGCGACGCGATCGCAGATGAAGACTCGTGGGTCGCCTGGGGCACGCCGAATTGCGGGAAGGGCGAGCCGATGCAAGTCGGCCGCACCGCGCAAGCCGCATCACCCGCGCGCTTCCGTAACGTCGCCGTCGGCGTCGGTTACGATGGATAAGCCCGAGCGCGAAGCCCTCGCCGCGCGTGCACTCGATCTTGCAGGCGGGCAGAGCGAAATCGCCATCAGCGACGTCGATCGCGCGCTCACGCGCTTCACGCAAAATGCCATTCACCAAAACGTCGCCGCGACCAACACCACGCTTCGCGTGCGCACGATCGCAGAGGGCCGCACCGGAGTCGCCGCCACGAACGCGCACCACGACGAAGCGATCCGCGCGACCGTCGCCCGAGCGAAAGCCATCGCCGCACTCGCCCCCCGCGACATACATGCGCCACCGCTAGAACGTCACGCGGCGCTCCCGACACCGCCTGCCGCTTATGACGAAGCGACCGCAGCCACACCTCCGGAGCGGCGCGCTCGCATCGCAGCCGGCGTCTTCGCGAGCGCCGAACGCGACGGCTTCTGGGCCGCCGGCTATATCGCGACGGAGCGCAGCGGCATCACCATCGCCAATACCCGCGGCACCCTCGCTTCCTACGACGGCACGCTTTGCGCGCTCAACGTAAAAGCGAATGCCGCCGACGCCACTGGCTACGCCGAATATTACGGCAACGCTCTCGGCACGCTCGACGGCTCGGCCATCGGCGACATCGCGACCGAAAAAGTCCGCCTCGGCCGCGCTCCGCAAGCCGTCGACCCCGGCCCTTGGACCGTCATCCTCGAGCCGCCCGCGTTCGGCGAATTGCTATCCTACCTCACCGACCACTTCAGCGCACAAAGCTTCGACGAAGGCTCGTCGTTCCTAAGCGCCGGCCTCGACCGCCGTTACGCGAGCGACGGCGTTACCATAAGTGACGATTACGCCCACCCACTCTTCGCGGGCATCCCCTTCGACGACGAAGGCGTCCCGACACAGCGCATCGCGCTCATCGATCGCGGCATCGCACGCAACGTCGTCACCGACGCCCGCTACGCCCTCAAGCTCTCGCGCCACAACACCGGCCACGCGCTACCCTCCCCAAGCCCGAGCGGCCCCGAAGCCCGCCACATCGTCGTAGCGGCGGGCTCGAAGCCGCTGGCCGAACTCATCGCCGAAACCAAACGCGGCTTGCTCGTAAGCCGCTTCTGGTACATCCGCCCAGTCGATCACCGCCGCACCATCGTCACCGGAATGACCCGCGACGGCACCTTCCTCATCGAAAACGGTAGGCTCACGCGCGGCGTCCGCAACATGCGCTTCAACCAAAGCATCCTAGAAGCCCTAACCGCCGTCGAATTTGCCGACACGCAAGCCCGAACCGGCGGCTACTCCTACAACATGGTCACCCCCGCCGCCAAACTCGAACGCTTCCACTTCACCAGCACCACCGACTTCTAACCCACCGCCCACGAGCGCCACCCGCAGGCCTGCGGTGGGCGTGGTTCCGGTGCGGGGCGTGTAGAAATCGACGAAGCGCCGGAAGCGCGAGAGTCGATTTTACACGAGTAGCGATTTGCCATGGATGGCAAATCGCGGGCGTCCCCGCACCGGAGCCGCGCCCGCCGCAGGCCGCCGCCCAAGCCAAGCAGCCGGGGAGGTTATTGCGCCGCGCGCACCGCTTGCATTCCCGGTTCTTCTCCAACCGCCGGTTCGACGATCGACAGCATCGCATCGACGACCGCCGCATCCCACTGCGTTCCAGCCCCCCGGCGCAACTCGCCAAGCGCGAGCGGCACCGAGATCGGCTGCCGATACGGGCGTTTGCTGATCATCGCATGAAACGAATCCGAGACCGCGACGACGCGAGCGATCATCGGTATTGCCGCACCCGCGAGCCGGTCCGGATATCCCTTACCGTCGATCCGCTCGTGATGGGCCCGCACGATCGGCGCAAATTGCCGAAGTGAGGGGAGCCGCTCGAGCATCTTCGCACCGATGGGCGCGTGAGCGCGCATGACTTCCCACTCGTCGTCCGTGAGCGCACCCGCTTTGACGAGCAACTCCGTCGGCGTCGCGATCTTTCCGATGTCGTGCAAGGTGCCTGCGAGAACCGCAACGGCCTGTTGCTGTTCGCTTAGTCCGAGCGTTTTCGCGAGTCGCCCGCTCCACACGCCGACCGCGTGCGAATGATCGCTGCTCGCGACATCGCGCGCCTCGAGCGCCGACAGCAACGAGGCGACGATGTCGTCCGACGAAGCGGCCGCAGCGGGGTCCGCTCCTCTCTGACGATCTTTCGTACGTTCGTTGCGAAACCGCGTATCGAGTTCGCGTGAACGCGCCGCGAGATACGTCTGCAACTCGCTCGACGACGCCGGCCACTCGGCGACGAGCATTTTCGCGACGATCGCATACGACTCGACCGCAATACGCGCGTGCTCGGACGCTTCGGCAGCATCGAGCGGCGACTTGGTAAGCCGATCGACCGCTGCCGTATCGCCGTCGCGAATCTCGGCACACAGCCGGCCGAGCAGCTTCTTCGCAAACGAGGTGACCGTCAGCGACGGCACGCGAGCGAGGGCGGGCGAAGCGGCGATGGCGTCGATAAGCTCCTGGCGCCGGGCATGGATGAAAGACGCTAAGCGATTTCTCTCGTCCGCCGGTAACGCCCATGCGCTCATGCGAGCTCGCTTCCAAATCCTAGCCCTGGCCGAGGACCGATGCTGGCCATTAGGGATTGCCGATTCGCTATACACGGTCGCCTCGCCCTCCAGTCGAAGCGAATCTCACGCAGCCTTTTGTTTTTGCCGGATGGCGACCATTGCAGCAGCACGATATCGCCTTACCCGGTCGCACTTGCAGTCTCTCTCGAGATCTCTCGCCCCCGCGGCACGAGTGCCGCGTAAGCGGCTCCTCCGAGCACGAGGGCGATGCCGAACCAAAGTGCGGGCGGGTATGGAACCGCCGAGACTTCGAGTGCCGGGTACGTTCCGAGTGAGGCTTGCAGCCGAATACCGCCGAGCGACACTTCATGCCCGCTCGGTGCGAATCCGATCGCGCCCGGCACGAGTTGCCCTCCATCGTTATCGACGGCGAAAAGTATTGCGGCGCTCGAACCCAGGGCCGCCCCATGCTGCAAGCCCGCGGTGCCCTTCGCGAAGTAGAACGCTTTAATCTGACGGTGAACGGCCGGGGTCGCGAAGGCGTCGGAAGGCACGTCCTTTCCTGCGATCGGTACGCTCTGCGGAAAGAGCAGCACGGGGGACAAAAACGACGGATTCGTCGGCTGCGTGACGGTCAAACGATTACCGCGCGGGTCGCGCGCCGTGACGAAGGCGGCGCGCTGCGGCACGAGCCGCAGCACGTTCGCGCCGACGAAACGGCCGCGGCCGGGTTCGATCGCGAGCGACGTTCCGTTGCGTTGCCGCAGCGTCAGTGCTTCATCACCTCGCGCGATATCTTGCGGACCTGCGAGCGGAAAAAAGGCGGCCGCGCCGACGGCGGGGAGCGGAGCGACGGTGCCGGGCGCCCGCGCGACGGTTTCCGTATCGGCTCCGAGCAGGCCTGAAATCAGACCCGTCGCCGTTACGACGAGAGCGCCGATAAGCACGATCACGAGGCGCCGCCCGGTCTCGCCGTCACGGCCGTGTCGTGCGTCTTGAACGTATCCGATGACGGCGATCATGCCGATGACGAGGGCCGCGGCATACTGCCAGCTGTGATAACCAGGCCAGCCCGGCACGAAATCTTGGGCGAGGACCATCACGACGCAGCCGCTCGCGGCGCAGAGCGCCGTGACGCGCGCGCTCATTGCGCGCGCAAAAGCGGATCGACCGCCTCGTGCATTTGCGCGAGGCTCAGCTCGCCGTCGATGCCGCGAACGATGCGTCCCCCCGCATCGACGACGAGTGACGTCGGAAGGCCGACGGCCGCGTACGCCCGGCCGTACTGTTGATCTTCATCCAAAAGAATCGGATAGGTCAGCTTCATCTCTTTTGAAAACGCTGCGGCCGCCGAAGACGACTCGCCTTGATCGATGCCGAGTACCACGAGACCCTTCGCGCGCTCGGTTTCGTAGAGCCGTTGCAAGGCGGGCGTCTCGCTACGGCACGGAGCGCACCAGGATGCCCACAGGTTTACGAGCACCACGTGCCCGCGGTAACGATCGAGACCTTCGCTCGTCCCGGCAAGACTCTTGAGCGTGTAGCTCTGCGCGGGCGCCCCGGCGAGCATGGCAGGGCCGCCGGCCGCACGCGGCGAGGACCCACCGCCCGACCCGAAATAGAAATTGATCGTCAACGCCACTACGACGACGGCCACGCCCCCAGCTAGCAGCACCATGGTACTAC
>CAXTIY010000259.1:0-5367 GCA_964244215.1 uncultured bacterium | reverse complement strand
TGGTCGAAACCGTCTCCCACTCCAAGTATTGGAAAGATACGGCGATTTTCGTTATCGAGGACGATTCGCAGGATGGGCCGGATCACGTCGATGCGCATCGTTCGGTCGGTTTTGCGATTTCTGCTTACAGTAGGCGTCACGTCGTCGTCTCGACACCGTACACGACGGTCTCGATGCTCGCGACGATCGAAGATTTACTTGGAGCGAGCCCGCTCGGATTCAACGACGCGAACGCCCCGCCGATGGACGCCGCTTTTTCGACGATAGCGAACGGCGCGCCTTACGATGCCGTCATTCCCGGCAATCTCTGTCACGCGCCCGTTCATGCAAACCTCGTTCCGGACTGCCGCAATCCGAACGTCGCACGCACGCGACCGCTCGCCGAGCGGCATACGCCCGGCTGGTGGACGGCGCAGACGGCCGGTTTCGATTTCCGCGGGCCGGATCGTCTCAATACGCAAAATTCAATCGCGTTTTGTGGCGCGGACAAATGGACGACGCTCGCCCCGCGCCCCGCTAAGCGAATTGGTTAGAAGCTATACTGCAGTTGATGCCGCAGGTAGCGGAACGTCTGCGGGAAGTTCGGGAATACCGGCTGCGAGCGTTGACCGTACCGCTCGCGAAACGATAAGCCTTTGTACGTTCCGGCCCGTACCGGATTGAAATTGTACGTAAGATCCGCATCGAACTCCGACGTGCGATTGCGGGCATAGTCCGAATCGTAGTCGTAAAGCGCTTCGCTTACGGCGAGCACGATCTGCTTATCGACCGTCGTGTAACTCAGGCCCACCTTGAAAGACACGCCGGGGCTACGGCGATCGACCGAGCCTTGCGTCAGGCTCGTCGTGTAGAGCGGGTCGGTCGCGTACGAATCGCTATAAGGCGAAGCGATGCCGCCGTATCCGACGCGATAGATGCCGCCTCCCAGCGACTGAACCGTTCCCGTCGAGGCAAGGGGATTACCCGTCGGGTAGGTGTTCGAGCCGCCGGAAGGCAAGAAGTAATTGGCCCCGGCGTATTTCGTCGCGGCCGCGAGCGTACTCGCCGTAAACTGCGCGTAGCGCCAAGGCGCTTCGTCGAAGCCCGCAGTCACGAGTAATCCTTTGTAAGGCGTAGCGCCGAGTTGAACGCCGAACGTTTCGTTGCTGATCGAGCCGAGAACCCGCGCGCCCGTTTGCGTTTCGCGAGCGTACTGCGCGGCAACGTACGGCTTCAACGTGCTCGCCGGAAGCAGGTTGTATTTCGCCTCCCCGTACACCAGATTCGCGATGTCGTAGAACGTGTTGAGTTCGACGGTGCCCGTAAGGCGCGCATCTTTCGGCGCGTAAGCTACCGAGAGCCGCAAAAGACCCGCAGTCGAGGCGGTTTTGAGCCCGCTCGCGCCGGCGGGCGTACTCGTCAGAAGCGTATTCCGAGCGAATGCGGAGTTCGTACGGCTCTCAAAACGAATCGCGCGCGTTACGCCGACCGTGATGGCCGGCGTGACCTTGCCGGAAGCGTCGAGCCCTTGATAGAGCGCCGGCTTGATGCGCGAATCCGAAGACGGCGCCCAGAGCTTATTGATTAGCTGATTGCCGACCGTCGCGCTCGCAATCTTACCGCTGTAGCGCACGTAATACTCGAACGTCGATAGTGCGAAGCCCGGCAGCGTATTATCGATGCCGCCGTTTTTGGTCGTATCCTTGAGAATCGTGTTGTTGCCGTTGAGACCGATGGGATCGGCGCCCCAGTACGCCGTTCCGAGCGTCAGCGGAAGGCTCGGCAGCTTATATTCTAAACGGAGATCGCCGCCGAGATTGAAGGCAACGCGATTCGGATTACTGCCGTGGCCGAGCGGAACGTTCTGACGACTGAAGTCATACGCGCGGATGGCGCCGCTCACGCCGAGACCGGGAATGCCGGGCACCATAAGAGCACTCGGTGAGGCAGCCGCCGGAGCCGGTGCTCCGTTGCGTTCCGGAGCGCGCTGTGTCGCGGGCGAAGCGGCCGGAGTAGCGGCTGCATCGGCGGGCGTCGCTGCCCCGGGCACAGGGGCGGGCGAAGCCGGCGTCTGTGCGGCAGCCGGCGCGAGGAATGCGGCGAACGTAAACGCGCCGGCAACGAGCGGTGCGCAATTGCGGATTGCGGCTCTCAAATGGAGACTCGACTGAGCGATTTCCATAATTGACCGCCGCGCTCGAAGGCTTGCGCGTCGCCGGCGTGACGGCGGCGAAAACTAGCGAGCATCGACGAGCTACCGTCATAAGTGAGATCGTCGGACGACAAGATTCCACGCGCGACCGCGATGGCGGCAACTTGCGATCGCGAGCGCGCGTCGAGGCGATCCTGCCACCAACCGACGTCGTTATCGATGCCACGTTTCGTGCAATCGAGAAGCTTCGCAATCTCTTTCGAGGAATAACCATTCGCTAAAAGCAGCAACACGCATAAACGCCGCTCGCGATGCGTCAAGACACTACTGCATTGTGTGGTCGTAGCGACGGTCAAGATAGCTTTCCTTCGGCGCATCGGGCGAACGACGCACGGTTTGAAAACGCTGCGCTCAAAAGCGCCACGTCCGGCGGTCAGCCGCCCAAATACCATTTGGGCATCGGCTTCGGAAACAGCATAGTGGCTTCAGATTAAAGTGACGTTAAGCGGCGGCAATTCGACACACGAGCGAGCGCGTCGCTAAATGACCTATGGATCGACGGTCCCGATGAGCCCGACGTTTCCATTCTGGTCGGCATCGATGAGAAACTCGGAGATGTGTGTGCCGGCAGGGACGGTTTCCAAGGCGTCGTTCGTCAACGCGTTTTGTCCGGCATACGGCGAGTTTTCGTTCGCCGTTTCCGACAACGCCGCGTTCGAAAGAATGCTCGCGAGCGGTGCATTCGTTGCAGCACTCGTGCTCGGCAAGCCGATGGCGAAGCCGACCGCAGCGGGCAGTGGGGCTGCGGGAAAGGGCATCAAGAAGTATGCGCCCGCCCCGACTGTCGGCATATTCGCAAGCGGAGCCGCTGCCGGGTTCTGCTGGAACGTTAACGTGAAGAGTTGTTGCGTCGCCCGAGGCGCGATGGACGCGGCTGCAGTACCTGGCGGATATACGCCGGTTGAGTAGACGCCGATGCCGATCGGATTTTGAGCGGTGAGTAAATTTGCAGCCGGTGACGCATGATGAACGACGAGCGCGCTTTCGCCCGCCGTCTCGGAGGGTTCCAAAAAATACTGAATGTTCCGCGTATTGCTTAAGTTCGTGCCGGATACGACCAAGGTATTGATCTTTGGATAGCCGGTCCCGATCCCGTTACCGACGAACGAAAAGTGTACTATCGCCGTTTGCGTTGAAACGGCACCGGCCCGTAATATGTCGACGACGAAGGCGCCCGCAACCTGGCGAATATATGGCGTGATTGCGCCGAACGGCACGCTCGCGAAAACGGGCGCCGCCGGGCGAATGCCCCCCGCGGGATAGATATACGCATCGACGGCGCCCGTGCCGGGCGAGCCGTTCACAATTCGAAATTGCTGCGTGTTCGTACCGGGAGCGACACCAGTCGGGGTGGCCGTTGCTTCGGGGGTAACGGGCGTGGTACTCGACGAGCCGCAGCTGCCGAGCGCGAGCAGAAGTGGCGCGGTGATCACGAAGCGTAGCACCATCATCGCTGCCCCGGCCTCTTCCGGAAGCGGCTGCGCTGCCTCGCTTGATGAGAACGGACGTTCTGGAGGATTTGCTCGCGCGTGAAGTGCGACCCGATTGCCCTGGCCGCGAACGTCGCGCGCGGTAGTCGAATGAGGTCGAGCCCACCGGCGACTTCCGGACCGATACCATAGCCTCCGCCGATCCCGAGTAGGCTGAACGGTAGCGCCGAGTTCTGGAGTGGGTCGTTACCTATCCAAAGCGCGCCGTCAGGTGTAAAAAACGGCGTGTAAAATGGATAACTGTCAAACGACTGTGCGGCTCCGAAGACGGGTGGTAACGTAATCGACGGCAACGGATTACTCGATGTCGTCGTCGCACTCGCCTTATACAGTACGCCGTTCATCGTATCGGTTAAGTACAACGAGGATCCACTTGGATCGACCGCGCCCGCAAAAAGCGCTTGTGGGATCGTCGCACCCGTATCGATCAGCTTAAGCGATTGGCCGGCCGGCGTAATTTTGTAAACCGCCGAAACGATTATCGCATAGGCGTTGCCGGCTGCATCGACGACGATCTGCTCGACAGCAAGCGGCCCGGCCGCCGTCGTCAATTCGAATTCGTTCGACGGTGTCTCGAGCGTCGTAAGGTTGCAACCCGTGGCCGTGAGCGTAGCAGGAATCTTAAATACGTACGTATTGCCATCGACTGTTGCATCGACGCCGATCCATACGTTATCACCGGCTACAGCGAGCGCGGTAACCGCTGCACCTGCGAAGTTCACGTCGGTACTCGCAAAAGAGCAGTTCGTTTCGACACCCGTCGAAACGTTGACGGCGTAAACTGGAATGGCGGGGTTACCGTCGCTGAGCCACAGCTGGCCGCTCGTGTCGAAGGACGCGCCAAAATACAAGACACTACCAAGAGAACTCGGCAAAGGAGTCGTCCCAAGCGTCGTGCCGCTCGGCGCGAACTCGGTGAGCGTGGAATCGTAGGCATACGAGCCCCAGAACGAACCCGCTATATCGACGCTATCATCGACCGTCGGTGCGGTTACCGAAACGTTGGAAAACGTATCGGTCAGCGTGTCGAACCGATTTACGTACCCCTGGTCGAGCGGGACGCTCCATATCGATGTGCCGCCCCCTGCGTCTTGTGGCGTTCCGGGAAAGACGCTCGTCGTGTTCCAGTAATTTAGCGTAGATATGGTTGTCGCGTTTACGGGCACCTGGGTAGCGACGAGATTTAACCCCGTGGGATAAAATACGCATTGTTGACCTGTTGCCGGGCAGGTCGTCGTTACTTCGCCGAGGTTCGATAAGGGTGGGTACGCCGACGTCCCGGGCACGAACGGCGCATTGGGTAGCGTCGCGACGATCGTTGCATCGTCGGGGGTCGTCGTATCGGGCTTCGCCTTGAGATAAAGCGTCGCCGGGGCCGTGCTGCTCGCCACCGTCGCGGTTGTTTTCGGAGAACCGCCTTGCGCGAAGCTGAACAGACCATCCGGATCGTTCTCGAAGAGTTGCAGCGAAACGGGCTCTCCGTATTGACCGACGATCACGTTGCCGTCCGCGTCGGCTGCGCTAACGGAAACGCTCGACGTTCCGGCGCTCCCCGTAAGCGGATTTGGGTTCGCAACCGTCACGGCGACGACCGATGCCACGGTGCCTTGCAGCACCACCGGTATTTGCGTCGCTTGGCCTGCATTTACCGGGTAAACGACGGAGCCTTGCGAGAGTACGTTGCCC
>CAXTIY010000258.1:0-5392 GCA_964244215.1 uncultured bacterium | reverse complement strand
ATGGACGAGAACGTACGGCATTAGGCGATGAGCGTTTTACGTAAGCGTACGAAAATCGTCGCGACGATCGGTCCCGCTTCGCGCGATCCCGCGATGTTGCGCGCGTTGATCGGCGCCGGACTCAACGTCGCGCGGCTTAATTTTTCGCACGGCACGCACGCCGAGCACGCCGCGGTCATCGCCGATTTGCGCGAGATCTCGAGCAGCCTCAATACGCCGCTCGCTATCCTACAAGATTTGCCGGGGCCTAAAGTGCGAACCGGTAAATTCGCGCCGGGGGTGCAGTCGGTAACGTTGCACAACGGTGCGTCGCTCGCACTTACGACGCGCGATATCGTCGGTTCGGTAAACGAGATATTCGTCGGTTACGAAGGCTTGCCGCGCGACGTGGAGGCCGGCCGGGCGATCTATCTCGCCGACGGCGCGATCCAGTTGCGCATCGTTTCGACCTCCGCCGACACGATCGAAACGCGCGTCGAAGTCGGCGGCGAATTGCGCGGGCAGCAAGGGATCAACTATCCCGGCGGCACGCTCGCGATCTCGGCCGTTACCGAGCGCGATTTCGAGCACCTGGCTTTCGGCGTCTCGCAAAACGTCGATTGGGTCGCGGTCTCGTTCGTGAAGACGGCCGAAGACGTCGCGCGCGTCAAACGTTTCATCGCCGAGCGTGGCAAGAATATACCGGTGATCGCGAAGATCGAAAAGCACGAAGCGCTCGACGCGATCGACGCGATCGTCGCGGAAGCCGACGGCATCATGGTCGCGCGGGGCGATCTCGGCATCGAGATTCCGCTCGAACAAGTACCGCTCGTACAAAAAGATCTCATCGCGCGGGCCAATCGCGCATCGAAGCCGGTCATCACGGCGACGCAGATGCTCGAGTCGATGATCTCGTCGCCGCGGCCGACCCGAGCGGAGGCGACCGACGTCGCGAACGCCATCATCGACGGCACCGATGCCGTGATGTTGTCCGGCGAAACCGCGCGCGGCGCCTATCCGCTCGAAACCGTCACCGTGATGGCCACGATCGCGCGTCAAGTCGAAACCGCCTATCCGCACGAAGATCTGCGCGCGCGACGCATGAGCCACACCTTGCGTTCGGTCGAAACGTCGATCGCCGAAAGCGCCGCGCAGATGGCCGAAGAACTCGGGCTCGATACGATCGTCACCGGTACCTCGACCGGCAACACCGCGCGTTACATCGCATCGTTCCGGCCGCGCGCGCGTATCCTCGCGATGACGCAAATTCCCGAAGTCGCGCGGCGGCTCGCGCTCGTCTGGGGCGTCGATGCGCTCGTCGTGGAACCGTATCGTTATTTCGAGACGTTAATCGATATCGTCGAAGCGCGCATGCTGCGCGAAAACCTCGGCAAGAGCGGCGACACGGTCGCGATCACGTCCGGCATGCCCGTCGGCGAAGGCGGGACCAACGTCATTAAGATTCACACGCTCCCATAGCGGAGCCGGCGCCCCTTCGCTGGCTTGGGTTGAAGCGAAGCGTCGCGCTTCGCGTCATAGCGAAGCGTGAACGCCTTCGGTAAACGCGCTCGGCACGACTCGGTACGCGCCGACTTTTCCGTCGGGATCGATTCGCAATTCGACGACCATGCGGCCCTTCGCAAAGTTGGCGGTATACGCGTATCGTCCGGAATCCGGTGCGGAATTCAGCGACGCGAGCGATTCGAAATCGCCGAGTGCGTGCATTTTATCGGAGAGGAACCCGACGTCGCTGCGCGTGACGGTGCCTTTGAGCGCATCTTCGAAATCGGCGGACGTCGCTGCGACATCATTTGCGTAGACGGCACGCGTGATTTTTTCGGCCGTTTGCGCGGGTCCGCTCGCGGGCTGCGACGCACACGCAACGAGCGCTGCTAGAAACCAGAGTGCTAGCCCGAGCCCCGCTACGCGGCTCAATAGCTGCCCCAGCCGTACGAGACGTCGCGCGGCAACCCTTGGCGCGCGGTTAGCGACGCAGCCGAGGCGGCGACGGCGAGATGCGGGGCTTGCGTTACTTCCGCCGGCCGCACGAACGTAACGGCGCGCCCTGCGCCCGCGATCTTCGCGAGCCGAAGCGAACGCGTGAGCGAAGCGATTCTCGCGTCGCGCTCGCGCACGGCGCTATGTTGCAGCGCAACTTCGTGGCGGTACGCGCTCGCGAGCGCCGCTTCGTGGGCGTACGCCTGTTTCTCCGACTCGTACGCGGCTTGCGACTGGTTGGCGCTCGCTTGCGTTTGCGCCTGACGTTGATCGTACTCGGCGTATTTCTGATGGACTTTCTTATTGTGATTGATGATGAGCAGGGTGCCCGCCGCCGCGGCCGCACCGCCGAGCAAGATGTTTCTCGTACTTGCGGCTCCGTCGGCGAGAGCGGGCGCGGGCCCGGCTGCGAGGCCGAGCGTGCCCGCGAGTGCGGCGATTGCGACGTGTCTGAGCAATTGCATGAATGGGCCCTCCGGCGACAGTGCGTCGCTCTTTTCGATTAACGGCTTCACGCAGCGCCCGCGTTACGGTCGAGGGCGCATTGTGACGCGCGAACGGATACGGCTACCGTGCTCGCGCGGCAAGACTCGGCGGGTCGAGTTCGAACTGTCGCCCGGCGGATTTCACCGAGCCGTGCGCTCGCAAGATAGGCAACGAAATACGATGCGGATAGTTCCCGGCTTCTCGCTAGCCGTCATCATAGCGATGCTGACGCTCTGCGCCTCGGATGCCGGCGCCGCGAAGCGCGCGCCCGCTGCGAACGCGAGCGAAGCACCCTCGGGCGACGACACGGGCCCCGCGGCCGCGCCGCCCGTAGCGTTCGGGAAGTTCGTCAAGGATGCCGACGTAGCGGACGGCCTCTTTACGGTTATTCGTAAAGACGGCAAAGTCTATCTCGCGATCAACAAGGACCAACTCAACACGGAATTCTACGAGCACGCGACGACGGCGAACGGACTCGGAGGCTTCGGCGTACTCTCGGGCGACGATTTCGAGCAGCCCGCGCGCATCGTTAAATTCGAGCGCATCAATCCCAAGAGCGTCGCGATCGTGCTGCCGCAGTATCGCTTCGACGCCCAGCCCGGAAGCGCGCTCGAGACGGCGATCAAAGCTTCGACGGCCGAATCCGTTCAAACCGTCGCGCCGATCGCGGCCGAAGATAAAGCGACCGGGCGCGTCGCGATCGACGCGTCGTTTCTCTTACACGACAGCCTGGATCTCGCGAACTCACTCTCGGACGTGGTGAAGAATCCCGAAAACCCGCAGGGCGCGTACCATCAAGATATCGACCGCTCGTATTTCGGTCCCTCGAAAGCGTTCCCGGAAAACGTGATCGTGGAAGCCGATCAAACGTACGCATCCGATAAGCCCGATACGATCAACACCGTTACCGATCCGCATAGCATCTTGATGCGCGTCAAATATAATTTCGCGACGGTCCGAAGCACGCCCGGCTACGTACCGCGCCTCGCCGACGACCGCGTCGGTTATTGGCAAGATCCGCACCTCAACTTCGATCGCGACGATCGTTACGATAATCTTTCGCGCTACATCCTGCGCTGGAATCTGCAAGCGAGCGATCCGAGCAAACCATCACCGGCGAAACAGCCGCTCGTGTACACGCTCACGAATACCATTCCGGTGCAGTATCGCGCGCCGATCCGCGAGGCGATATTGGAATGGAACAAGCCGTTCGCGCGCATCGGTATCTTGAACGCGATCCAAGTGCAGGATCAGCCCCCGGGTCCGAGCTTCGACCCGGACGACATTCGGTACAACACCATCCGCTGGCTGACCGAAGCCAACGACGGCGGCTTCGCGGAAGCGCAGATCGAGTGGGATCCTCGCACGGGCGAAATCTTCCGCTCCGGCGTCTTGATCGACGCCGATATCATGCGCTACGGCAAGTTCGAATATCCGGATATCGTCGCCCCGGCGGGCGCCGGGGCGGCGTCGCCCGGTAGCGCGGCGGAAGCTGCGCCGGAACCTTGGGACGCAGCGTTTCCACGAACGCTCGCGCCGCGCCGAATCGCGTCTTCCGGCTTCATCCATCGCGATAGCGGTGCTAAAACACAAGCGGCCTTCGGCGCGCTCGCGCTGCAACTAAACGGCGAAACGATACCGGAGTCGTACAGCCACGACTTTCTCAAGTCGATCGTCTTGCACGAAGTCGGACACGATTTCGGGCTCGCCCACAATTTTATCGGCCACGACGCCTACGCCGCCGCCGACTTGAAGAGCAAGCGATTCACGGATGAAAACGGCGTCGCGTCCTCGGCGATGGAATACTCGCCGATCAATCTCTGGCCGCGCCATGCCTCGCAAGGCGATTTGTTTCAGCTCGTTCCCGGCCCCTACGACTACCACGTCATTCACTGGGGCTACGCGCCCGTACCGGGCCGGACGAACCCGGAAAGCGAAGTCCCGACGCTCGACCGGTGGGCGCAATCCGCAACGTATCCGAAATACGCGTTCGCTTCGGACGAGGACGTCGAGTTCGACGGACACGCCGTCGATCCGCGCATAGCGCAGTGGATGTTGACGAACGATACGACCGCGTGGTGTGGCACGCAACTCGAGATGGACCGGGGCCTGATCAAGACGCTCGACGCGCGCTTTCCGCACGCGCAGGAACCGTGGGATCAAGAGCGCGTGGCTCTCGGCATCCTCGTGCGCCGCTACGCGACGTGCACGCAGGCGATGACGCATTACATCGCGGGCGAACATCTCTCGCGCGCGCGCCGCGGCGACCCGAATGCGCCGCCACCGCTCACGCCCGTCCCGCGCGAACAAGAGCGGCGCGCGTTCGACTTGCTCGATGCCTATCTATTTCGCGATACGGCTTGGCAGATCTCGCCGCAGACGTTACGCCGCACGACCTACAGCGAATACGAAGCGTTCGTCGACTTCGGGTACGATCAGTTGCCGCGGCACGATCTCTCGCTATCGCAAATCGTCGCCCACGCGCAGAATCAGGCACTCGGCTATATGTTCGCACCGCTCGTGCTCGAGCGTTTGGCCGACTTGCCGACAAAAACCGAGCGCACGGAATCGACGATGTCGCTCGCTAATTTGTTCGTGTGGTCGCAGCGGAGCATCTTCGGCGATCTCGCGGCCGGGAAGCCCGGAGGTTCGACGCTCCACCGCAATCTGCAACGAACGTACGCGCGGCTACTCGAACACCTGGCGCTCGCGCCGCAACCGGGCGTACCGTACGACGCGCAAGCGCTCGCGCGACACGAATTGACCGCACTGCAGACCGACGTCTCCCGTAGCGAGCGCATGCCGAGGCTCGATCTGCAGACGCGCGCTCATCTCGAAGCGCTCGGTGCGGAAGTGCGGCGGTCGCTCGGTACGCACGACGTTCGCGACGTCGATGCGGGGAACGCCCCGGGTGCCCCGGGGACGGCGC
>CAXTIY010000257.1:0-5393 GCA_964244215.1 uncultured bacterium | reverse complement strand
CCCGGCTCCGTTCGCGACGCTCGCATCGTCGGGCAACACGCGCCGAACGTGCGTGCTCGCAGCCGCGAGGTCGACGCCGTCCTCCGGCGACTTCGCGTTTTTCCGATCGGCAAGATACTCGGCGCGCAGACGATGCGTCCGCTCGAAGAATTGCGGTTTATCGGTTAGCTCGAGCCGCGTGAGACACGAGGCGAACTGCGCCGGATCGGCCACGACCGGAAGGTCGGCGCGGTAGACGCGACCGAGTTCCGCCGCATCGGGATAGACGTGAACGAGCCGCTGTCGCGGCCGCGGCACGGCGAGCAATTCGTAACCGCCCGTCGCGAGTTCGCCGAGGCGCGTTCCGAGCGCGAGTATGAGATCCGATTCGACGATCGTGCGCCGCACGAGTTCCGTCATGCGTAAGCCCGTATCGCCGATATAATGCGCGCTTCGATGATCGACGAAATCTTGGCAGCGGAAATCGGCTACGATCGGAATGCCGTTACATTCGGCGAAGCTCACCAGGTGGTGCGCCGCGGCAGCGTTCCACGGGCCGCCGCCGACGATGACGAGCGGACTCGTCGATTCGGCGAGCATCGCATGGTAGGCTTCGAGCGCGGCCGGATCGACCCCGATGCGAGCCGAGACCGCCGGAGCGATCGGCTTGCCCGCGACGCGCGTCGTCAAAATATCTTCCGGCAGAGCGATTACGACGGGGCCGGGACGGCCGCTCATCGCGGTCGCGAAGGCGCGCGTGACGATCTCGCCGATCCGGGCCGGGTCGTCGATTTCAACCGCCCATTTCGCGATCGGCGCAAAGGTAGCCACGACGTCGATTTCTTGAAAGGCTTCGCGGCCGCGTTGCCCGCGCGGCACTTGGCCGACGAAAAGAATCATCGGCGTATCGTCTTGACGCGCGACATGGACGCCGATGCTCGCATTCATGGCACCCGGGCCCCGAGTAACGAAGCAAACGCCGGGCCGCCCGGTCAATTTACCGACCGCCTCGGCCATGGCGCTCGCGCCGCCTTCTTGACGGCACGTGACGAGCCGGACCGCGGGGACATCGACGAGCGCATCTAAAACGGCCAGATAACTCTCGCCGGGAACGCAAAAAGCAAGCTCCACGCCGTTGGTAACGAGTGCATCGACGAGTACGCGAGCGGCCGTACGGGAAGAAGTACCGTTAAGAGTGGCGGGCATCGTGCTCCATTCGCCACGCGTGCGTACAATGCTTTACACTTCCCGTTATCTATCGTGAAAAAGAATCGTCGGCGAAGCACATGCAATCTTCGTCTTCCGTTTGCGACGCTCGTTTGTCTCCCTCAAATAGATGGTGCAAACGGTCGCACGGACGTTGCTCGCACGCGAAGTGCTTTTGCGAAGTAGCACCGTTCGGGCGGATTCGATAGAGCCGCGTTTGCGAGCGCTCCAAGGGTGTTGGCACGGATATCGACTCGTGCGCGTTGCAGCGGCCACGGTTCGTGGCGAACCTCACCGCTCCACAAACGCCCGGCGCGGCGAAGAAAGAAGCGATACCGCTCGTGCAGGAAGGCTTCGAGCGATGCTGGTTCGGCGATACGCGGATCGTCGATCGGCTCGTACCGGCCCTCGAATTTGCCCGCGACGACAGCGCGCGTCTCCCGTTCGCTGCGAAAGTGCACCGGTGAAGCACCGGACATCTCCATGCGCGCGATGCGATATGGAAGGCCGGTAACGAGCCGCGCGGAGCGTACCATAAGCGGCGAAGCGGCATCCAGACTAAAAAAATAAATGCCTCGGGTGGAACCGGCACGCACGTAGGTTCTCAGGTTGATTTCCGGTACGCTTGTGAAGCCCGGAACGACGGGCGAGAAACGTAGATGAACGCCGCTCATGCGAAACGGCACGATCGAAAGCCAAGCGTCGCCGTCATGGCGATCGAGCGTTAAGCCCGCCGGAAGAAGCGCTTCAAGAGAGCTCGCCTCGACGCGCCAATGCAGCGTGCAGATATCGTGCCACCACATCGCGAGCAGCCATGGTGCGCTCACTTGGTTCCGAACCAGCGATATCGATTGCGCGCGACCCAATCGTAGACACGATCGCGTAGCGGCGTCGGCACCGCAAACGCTAAGCCGAGCAACGGCCACGGAAACCGCAGCTCGCAAGCGATTCGCAACGCCGCATCGCTGCGCTCGTGCCAACCGCTCGCATCGACCAGAACGATACTATTTAACTCTGCAGGCGTGCGCCCGAAACGCAGGGCGACTTCCTTTGCCGTATCGGACTCGAGCGACGCAAATTGAAAACGCCCTCGCGGATCGTTCGCCGCGATCGTGCGAACGCTCGCGTTACAGAGATTACAGATACCGTCGAACAAGACGATCGATCGATGCGCCGCGCGACCTGGCAAGCCGCCCGAGCGTACGCCGAGCCCTTTAAAGAAAATCTTCGCTCCGCAACGGCAGATCTCGCACCCGCACGCCCGTGGCATCGTAAGCGGCGTTGGCGATGGCGGCCGCGGTGCCCACGATCCCAATTTCACCGATGCCTTTGGCACCGAGCGGATTGACGTGCGGATCTTCTTCATCGAGCCACGCTACGTCGATGTCACCTACGTCGGCATTGACCGCTATGTGGTATTCCGCGAAGTCGTGATTGGCGAAGTGACCGAAGCGCTCGTCGATGACGCTCTCCTCGTGCAGCGCCATCGAGAGACCCATCGTCATTCCGCCGAGCAATTGCGAGCGCCCCGTTTTCGGATTGATGACCGTACCGACGCCGAACACACCCGTGAGACGGGGAACGCGCACTTCGCCCGTGTACGCGTTGACGCGCACCTCGGCAAATTGAGCGCCGAAGGCGTGCATCGCGTACCGCTCCGTCTCGGCACTTTTTTCAAACGCACCCTCAGCTTCGAGGCCGCTCGGCGGAATCGTGCCGCCGCAGTCGTCTTGCAGCTTCGCCTTTAATTTGGTTGCCGCGTCGATGACGGCCGTTCCCCATGAAGCGAGCCCCATCGAGCCGCCCGCGCCCGGGGCTTTCGGCAGCGAACTATCGCCGATGCGTAAGGTGACGCGCTCGAACGGGACGCCCAGGGCGTCGGCTGCGATCTGCGTGAGCGCGGTCCACGTGCCCGTGCCGATATCCGAAGCGTCGATGAGCACGCTGTACCGGCCGTTCGCTTCCACCCGCGCGATGGCGGTCGATGGCCGGCGCCGCGTCGGATACGTCGATGAAGCGACGCCCGTTCCGACGAACCATTCGCCCTCCCGCCGCCGTCCCGGCCGCATGGCACGTCGCTGCCAGCCGAAGCGGCGCGCGCCTTCGCGCAGGCACTCGACGAGGCCGCGGCTGCTGAACGGATGCCCGGTCTCCGGATCTTTCTCGGGTTCGTTCTTGATGCGAAAATCGACCGCGTCCATGCCACACGCGAGCGCCATCTCATCCATGGCCGACTCGAGCGCGAACATGCCAGGACATTCGCCGGGCGCGCGCATGATGGACGGCGTCGGAACGTCGAGTGCCGCGAGCCGGTGCGTCGTCATGCGATTCGGCGACACGTACATCGAACGCGTTGCCACGGCCGTTTGCTCCGCAAACTCCTCGAGCTTGGACGTAAGCTCGACCACGTCGTGCCCCGTCGCCACGAGCGTTCCGCGCGCGTCCGTACCGAGTCGCACGCGCTGAATCGTCGGCGTGCGATAACCGACGAGGGAGAACATCTGTTGTCGCGTCAGCGCGAATTTTACCGGCCGCTTCGCAAGCTTCGCAGCCATCACGGTGAGGATCACGTGCGGATGCGTGAACGCCTTCGAACCGAAACCGCCACCGACGTGGGGCGCGATAACGCGCACGGATTCGGGTTCCAAGCCGAACGATTCGGCCACGTCGTCGCGAATCGTATGCGCACCCTGATTCGCGTCGTACAACACGACGCTCGTGTCGGAGGTCCACGTCGCAAGCGTCGCGTGCGGCTCGAGCGGCTGGTTATGATACGCGGGCGTCGTGTACGTCGCGTCGATCGTGAACGCAGCCGCTGCGAGCGCGGACGATAAGTGCCCCGAAGCGCTATCGGTCGGGAAGCTAGGATTCACCTTATCCGGTTTGTAGAGATCGCTACGATCCGCGCGCAGCTCGACATCGTGCGCCTCTTCTTCGTAGCTGACCGAAACCAGCGCCGCGGCATGCCGGGCGACTTCGAATGAATCGGCAACGACCGCCGCGACGAGTTGCCCGTGGTACGCGACACGATCGTTTTGAAAGACGGCGAGCTCCGGCTCTTCCGTATTCGCAAGCGCGAACGCGTTCTGATGAGAGATCACGGCGATGACGCCCGGCATTTCGAGCGCCGCTCCCGCGCGGATCGATGCGATGCGCCCTTTGGCAATCGTGCTCTGTACGGGAAAGAGGTAGGCGACGTTCTCGGCTTCGTATTCGTAAGCGTACTTCGCGGCACCGGTAACTTTGAGCGGTCCGTCGATGCGATCGAGCGGCGCTCCGATCGAGCGCAGTGCCGTACTCATGTATTCTCCGTTAGATCCAGCAGCGTTTTAATAAGAACGTTGCGCGCGAGCTTAATCTTAAATGCGTTTTCCGTTTGTGGCCGAGCGACCGCAAGTTCGGCATCCGCCGCCCGCGCAAACGCTTCTTCGGTCGCGGGCCCATCGCGCAAGGCGGCCTCCGCTTCGTACGCTCGCCACGGCTTGTGCGCGACGCCACCGAACGCGAGGCGCACGTCGCGCACCACGCCGTCCTCGACGTCGATCGCCGCGGCGAGCGAAACGAGAGCGAACGCGTACGATGCGCGATCGCGCGCTTTGCGATATTTAGAGCGAGCCGCAAATCCGAGCGGCGGCAGGTCGACGTGCGTGATGAGCTCCCCCGCCTCGAGCACCGTATCGCGCTCCGGTTTATCGCCCGGCAAACGGTGAAAGTCGACGAGCGCGATCGTGCGCTCTCCGGCGCTACCCTGCACGCGCACCGTCGCGTCCAGCGCCGCGAGTGCGACCGCCATATCGGAGGGATGCGTCGCGACACAACTGTTCGACGTGCCGAGAATCGCCAGCGATCGATTGTAGCCCGCGATCGCCGGGCAACCGCTGCCGGGAGCGCGCTTGTTGCACGGCTTCGAGGCGTCCGTAAAATAAACGCAACGCGTACGCTGCATGAGATTGCCCGCGGTCGTAGCGAGATTGCGTAGTTGCGGTGAGGCTCCGGAAAGCAGTGCCTGTGCGAGCACGGGATAGCGAGCGCGGATCGTCGGGTCCGCAGCGAGCGTACTATTGCGTACCGCTCCGCCGATCCGCACGCCACCATCGGGCAACAGATCGATGCGATCGTTTGCCAGATGCGCGACGTCGACGAGCCGCTCGGGCTTCGCCACGCGCAGCTTCATGAGATCGACGAGATTCGTGCCGCCCCCAAGAAAC
>CAXTIY010000256.1:0-5402 GCA_964244215.1 uncultured bacterium | reverse complement strand
GCCGTTTTCACGCCGTGACGGCCCTGCATATCGCCGCCGACGTTACGATCGGCCGAACCTCCGCGCGAGAGGTCGTGACGTCCGCACTAAACGCCGTGCGCGGCGCTACGGCGCTCAACGCATTCACGTCGACGTTCGACGAACGTGCGCTTGCGCGTGCGGCCCGGATCGACGCGCAGATCGGCGCGGGTACGAATCCAGGCCCGCTCGCGGGCGTACCGTTTGCCGCAAAAGATAATTTCGATGTGGCGGGATCGGTTACGCGGGCCGGAGCCATCGTAACGGCTGCGGATCCACCGGCCGTCTGCGATGCCGAGGCAATCGCCACACTCGAACGCGCGGGCGCGATCCTCATCGGGCTCACGAACATGGACGAATTCGCCTACGGCTTTACGACCGAAAACGCGCACTACGGTGCGACACGCAATCCCCACGATCGGTCGCGCATCGCGGGCGGCTCGTCCGGGGGATCGGCCGCCGCCGTTGCCGCGGGCATCGTGCCGCTGGCACTCGGGTCCGATACGAACGGCTCCGTTCGCGTTCCGAGCGCGCTTTGCGGCATCTTCGGTTTGCGCCCGACGTTCGGCGCGCTTTCGCGCGCGGGTTCGCACGCGTTTGTGAATAGTTTAGACGCGGTCGGGCCGTTCGCGCGCAACGCCGCCGATTTGCGAGCGGCTTACGCCGTGCTCGCCGATACGCCCGCGCTACGGCGCGAGGATGCACGACGTTTGCGCGTCGCGCGTTTAGGCGGATACTTCGATATCGCACTTCTGCCGGAGGCGCGCGATGCAGTCGACGCCGTCGCAGAAGCGCTCGGCTGTGTGACGACGGTCGTTTTCGAAGAAGCCGAACTCGCGCGCAAGGCCGCATTCATCATCACCGCGGCGGAAGCGGGCGAGTTGCACGCGCGCCGCTTGCGCGAGCACGCGAGCGCCTACGATCCGGCCGTGCGCGACCGGTTGCTCGCGGGCGCGCTCGTGCCGGCAGGATGGTACGTTCGCGCCCAGCGTTTTCGTTCGCACGTGCGCTCGGCATTCCGCGCTCTCTTCGCCTCGAACGACGTTCTGCTCGCGCCCGCAACGCCGCACCCCGCCACGCTCGTCGGACAACGGACGATCGAGATCGACGGCGTCGCGATCGAGATACGCTCGAACGCGGGCGTCTTCACACAACCGATATCGCTTTGCGGCGTGCCCGTCGTAACGATTCCGGTAATTCGCGCCGGTCGACTGCCGTTTGGGGTGCAACTAATCGGTCGTCCCGGAAGCGAAGCGGCTCTGCTCGATCTCGCGCAAACGCTAGAAGAACGTGACATCGTCGGAGCCGGAAGCGTACCGGTCGCTGCATGAACGACCGCCACTCGCTTCATGCGGCCTACGCCGCGGGCGAACGCGTGGCGGCGGTCGCGGCGCGCACGCTTACGGCTGCGAATACGAGCGATGCGGCGATTTGGATCGCGCGCGTCGCTGCGGAAACGCTGCACGAACGGGCGAGCATTCTCGACGCCGTGCCGCAGGAACGTCGCGCCGCGCTGCCGCTCTACGGTTTGCCGTTCGCGGTCAAAGACAACATCGACGTCGCGGGCATGCCGACGACGGCCGCTTGTCCCGCATTCGCCTATACGCCCGAGCGCTCGGCGACCGCCGTCGAACGGTTGGAGGCGGCGGGTGCGCTACTCGTCGGCAAGACGAATCTCGATCAGTTCGCAACGGGTCTCGTCGGCACGCGCTCGCCGTACGGTGTTCCGAGCAATCCGTTCGACGCGCGCTATATTCCGGGCGGCTCGAGTTCGGGCTCGGCAACGGCGGTCGCGCGGGGCCTCGTGAGCTTCGCACTCGGCACCGATACCGCAGGCTCCGGACGCGTTCCGGCGGGCTTCAACGGCATCGTCGGGCTCAAGCCGACGTTCGGTGTGTTAAGCGCCGCGGGCGTCGTGCCCGCGTGCCGCTCGCTCGACTGCGTCTCGATCTTCGCGCCGACCGTCGATGATGCGGAAGCGGTCTTCGCGACGCTCGCGGCTCCCGATACGCGCGATGCGTATTCGCGAACGTCCACGTTCGAAAGCGCGCCGATCGGCGAGCGGTTCGCATTCGCGGTGCCGGCGCGGCCGGGACGCACCTTTTGCGGCGACGACGAAGCCGAGGCTTCATTCGACCGCGCGCTCGCACGAATCGAGCAACATGGAGGCGAGTCCGTCGCGTTCGACTTTACGCCGTTTGCGGAGGCCGCGCGTCTGTTGTACGAAGACGCGTTCGTGGCCGAACGCACGGCCGCGGTCGGCGATTTCGCCGATGCGCATCCGGACGCGTTGCTCGACGTCACGCGCGCGATCGTCGCCGGCGGCCGTCGCTTTAGCGCCGTCGACGCGTTTCGCGCACAGTATCGCTTGCGCGATTTACGCCGAGCGAGCGACGCGCTTTTCCGAAGCGTTCCCGTTATGGTCGTGCCGACGTCGCCGACCATCTACACGCTCGCTCAGATCGCGGCCGAACCGTATCGGGCCAATGCGACGCTCGGAACCTATACGAATTTCGTAAATTTTTTCGATCTATGTGCCATCGCTATTCCGTCGGATCGCTATTCGAGCGGCGTGCCGATCGGAATAACGTTAATCGGTCCGGCGTTCGCGGATCGGCAACTCGCCGCACTCGCGCGGCGACTCGTTTCTGCAGCCGGATGACGGGTGCCGCCACGTATCGCGCCGATGTGTTCCGCTTTCCGACGAGCGGCCCGGGTGACGTTTCCGAATTACGACGCGCCCTCGACGATGGGCGCTTGGATGCGCGAAACGTCGTCGCGGTTCTCGGCAAAACCGAAGGCAACGGCGGGGTCAACGATTTTACGCGCGAGTACGCGCACCACGTCGTCGCTTCGTTGCTTGCCGAACGGCTCGACGTCGCGCGAGCGGAGGTCGATGCGCGCGTCGCGATCGTCATGTCGGGCGGAACCGAAGGCGTTCTCAGTCCGCACCTAACCGTCTTCGCGCGCGTACCTGATGACTCCGCACCCTCGGGCCAACCGCGGCTCGCGATCGGAATCGCCGCCACGCGCGACTTCCTACCTGAAGAGATCGGACTCGGCGCGCAGATCGAAGAAACGGCTCGCGCGGTTACGGCCGCCGTACGGGATGCGGGCATCGCGGATGCGAGCGACGTTCATTTCGTGCAGATCAAGTGTCCGTTGCTCACCGCGGCGCGCGTCGAAGAAGCGAAACGACGCGGGCATGCGACCGTCACAGCCGACGCATATCATTCGATGGCGTATTCACGCGGGGCTTCCGCGCTCGGGGTCGCACTCGCTCTCGGCGAAGTGCGCGGACCGATCGCGGACGACGCGGTGCTCGGTCGATGGGATTTGTCCTCGAGCGTTGCATCGACGTCTGCCGGAATAGAGTTGCTGCGCAACGTAATCGTCGTCATGGGAAATGCCTCGGCTGCTCCGGGCACGCTAACGATCGCGCACGCGGTGATGAGCGATGCGATCGATCTCGCGGGCGCGGCTTCGGCGTTTACGGGAATCGCGCCCGAACGCATCGTTAACGTGTTTGCGAAAGCCGAATCGTCGCCCGATGGAACGATTCGCGGGGCGCGACACACGATGCTCGACGATACCGATATTAGTGCGACGCGCCACGCGAGAGCCGCGGTCGGCGATCTGCTCGCGGGCTTGGCGGGAACGTCGGCGATTTACGTCTCGGGCGGCGCAGAACATCAGGGGCCTCCCGGCGGCGGCCCGGTCGCCGTCATCGCACAGAGCAGCGCATGACGTTTAAGGCGCACGTTCTCACGGGGATCAAGCCGGCGCCGCGCTACGTTCTGATGCCGGGGGACCCCGGCCGCGTTTCTACGATCGGCTCGACATGGGACGACTTCGAAGAAGTCTCGTTCAATAGGGAATTCCGCTACGGACGCGGCAGCACGGGCGGCGTCGCTATCGGTGCGTGTTCGACCGGCATCGGTGCGCCGTCGGCCGAGATCGCGCTCGTGGAACTCGCCGCGGCGGGAAGCGACACGTTCATTCGCGTGGGCATGTGCGGAGCGATCCAGGCGGAGATCGAACTCGGGACGCTCGTGATTCACGAAGGCGCGGTGCGACTCGTCGGCGCCCCGAACGCGTACTGCGAGCCGGAATTTCCGGCCATCGCCGACCGCGTCGTCACGTTCGCACTCATCGAAGCGTGCGAACAACTCGGGCTACCGTACGCCGTCGGCCTTACCGCGAGCACCGACTCGTTTTTCGCGGGTCAAGGCAACACACTGCCGCTCGAATTCGAGCTACCTGCGAGCGGCGTCGTCGAACGCATGCGCGGTTACGGAGTGCTGACGTTCGAAATGGAAGCGGCGGCGCTATTCGTCCTCGGCAGTTTGCTCAAGCGTCGCTGCGGTAGCGTGTGTTCGGTCGAATCGAATCGCGCGACGGGCGAACGTCGCGACGTCTCGCACGCAATCGCCAATGCGATCGCCGTCGCCAATCGCGCCGTGACGTTGCTCGCCGGTTGGGACGAACGTCTGCGTACGTCCGGACGCCGGCATCTTAGTCCGTCGCTGCTCGCGGAGTAGATCCGCGTTGACGACCGCGCAACGTCTGCGCCCTTGTCGGCTCGAGGCGCCGTCGCAGTAAGCATCCGACACACGTAAAGTCGGAGGTTCATTTTGGTCGGTAACGTCTCTACGGAACGCGCTTCACGCGCGCTCGAATTCGGCATGTATCGCGACGGCGACAACAATCTCGATGACGTGCAAGCGCTCACGATCGCGCAAGCACTCGACACGAGTAAAAAAGATCGTTCGATCGACTTTACCGTCGAAGATACGACCGCGCGACGCGGCTTCGAACCGGAGCACGAGCTTCGCACCGAATCGTACAACATCGCGGACGGCAAGCTTTCGAAGAACGTCGATATCACGCGCCCGCGCGATATGTCCGCGCGCACCGAGCTCGCCGCGTTCGTCGATCACGTCCTCGATAACGCCGAGAAGTCGAATGCCAAAGCGACGTGGATCGACTTAATCGATCACGGCGGCGGTGACGGCGGCGGTTTGCAATCCGATCACGGCCTCGCCCACATCATGCGCGAAGACGACATTGCAGGCGCAATCGCCGACGGCGTAGCGCAGCATGCAAAGGAACATCCCGAAGATGCCGGCCGCAAAGTCGATGGCGTGGTCGCGAATCAGTGTCTGATGGCGACGGTCGCGTTCTCGTCGGCGCTCTCACACGCGGGCGTGACCTATCTTGCGGCGTCGCCGGAAACGATGCTCGCACCGGGCGTGCCGACGGAAGTTGCGCACGATATCGCGAGCCATCTCGGTGACCCCGATGCGATGGCTAAGGCCGTTACCGATACGACGATGGACAAGACATACGGGCCGCGGAACGGCGGTTTCGCACCGGCCGCAGCC
>CAXTIY010000255.1:0-5455 GCA_964244215.1 uncultured bacterium | reverse complement strand
GTGATCGTATTGATTTCGCCGTTGTGCGCGATATGCCGGAACGGCTGCACGAGCCGCCACGCGGGGGCGGAATTCGTCGAGAAGCGCTGATGGAACAAGGCGAAGCGCGATGCGAACACGCCGTCGCGCAGGTCGTCGAAATACGCGCCGAGTTCGTTTGACGAAAGCAGCGCTTTATAGACGACCGAGGTCGCCGAACACGAAAGCAGGGTCGCCGCCGTGCCGAACTCGCGTAGCGTCTTCTCGATCATCCGCGCCGCGCTACGCATGCGTTCGCGAACGTTTCCGGGGCCCATATCGACGATCAGTTGCTCGAAGACGGGTCGCGTGGTGAGCGCTTGGACGCCGAGAATATCGTCGTGAACCCCCGGGGTGCGCCAGCGCAGCGGCGTGATTTCGAGCGAATGCACGCGGCTCTCGATCGCGGCACGGGCCGCCGCCGCGGCATCCGGTTCGCGCGGCAGAAAAAGGCAGATGGCGGCGAGGTGATTGGCCGAGGCGTGCAGATCGACGAGGGCGAGTTCGCGCGCGAGGAGCCGGCGCGGCGTCTCGCACAGGATGCCCGCGCCGTCGCCCGTCCGGCCGTCGGCCGCGCGCGCCCCGCGATGCATCATCGCACCCGCGGCCTGCAAAGCGAGCGCGACGATGCCGTGCGTCGCCGGGCCGCCGAGGTCCGCGATGAAGCCGACGCCACAGGCGTCGTGCTCTTCCGGCAAGCCGGAGGGGGTCAAATCCGTTGACAGCGGCGAGATGGCGGGCCTCGCTTTAAGAGAGAAGGGGAGCATGCACGCGATACTCGCGGGATTATACTTTAAGGCCTACTCACAGGCTCGTCACTCGCCATTTGTAGAACCATATCGGCTAACTTCTCGCTTCAGTTAAGAGAGGCCGAGCGCGACCATCATCTTGTAGCCCACCCCTAGAGCCCGCTCGTCGATATCGAAGCGAGCGTTGTGGTGAGCGACGCCCGTGCTTTCGCCGCCGCGGGCGCCGACGATGAAGTAGGCGCCGGGCCGCTGCTCCTGCATGAACGACATGTCCTCAGCCCACATCACGATATCGTGTTCCACCACGTTCTCCGGGCCGAGCACCGAGCGGCCGATCTCGCGTACGACGTCGTTCGTCGCGCGATCGTTGACGGTCGGCGGATACGACCAGTGATAATCGAGTTCGTAATCGACGCGCATCGCATCGCCGAGACCTTTGATGATGCGCTCCAGACGCTGCGGCATCGAGGCGCGTACGTCCGGATCGAAGCAACGCACCGTGCCCATCAGCTTTGCTTCGTCGGGAATGACGTTGAAGGTGGTCCCGGCCTCGAACTTGCCGACGGTGAAGACGGCCGGATCCTTCGGCGCCACTTCACGGCTGACGATCGTCTGCAGCATCGTCACGAAATAGGCGCCCGCCACCACCGGATCGACGGCGAGTTGCGGCATGGCGCCGTGGCCGCCTTTGCCTTTAATCGTGAGCGTGTATTCGTCGGCCGAGGCGAAAAACGCGCCGTCGCGCACGCCGATCCTGCCGACGTCGAGGCCGCTGTAGAGATGCAATGCGAACGTGCGGTCGACGTGAGGATTCTCGAGCGCGCCATCCTCGATCATCAAGCGGTTGCCGGCGTGGCCTTCTTCGCCCGGTTGAAAGCAGAATACGAGCGTGCCGGCGATTTCGGCGCGCCGTTCGGCGAGCGTACGCGCGGCGGCGAGCAGGATGGACACGTGTCCGTCGTGCCCGCACGCATGCATCACGCCGCGGTTTTCCGAGCGGTAATCGGCTTCGACGAGTTCGACGATC
This sequence comes from uncultured bacterium, assembly GCA_964244215.1. Taxonomy (GTDB): domain Bacteria; phylum Vulcanimicrobiota; class Vulcanimicrobiia; order Vulcanimicrobiales; family Vulcanimicrobiaceae; genus CAXTIY01. Next base: position 3,661 of record CAXTIY010000255.1, on the reverse strand, counting down.
GGCAGTGCGTCCATATCGGCACGCAACAGCGTGACCGGCCCCGGCTTTCCGCCGACGAGCGTGCCGAGAACGCCCGTTCGGCCGATCCCCGTGCGCACGGCGTCGAGCCCGAGATTTTGCAGTTCGGCCGCGACGAACGCCGCCGTTTCATGCTCGACCATCGAAAGTTCGGGCCGGCGGTGTAGGTGCCGCCGAACGCGGACGAGGTCGTCCGTCGGCGCGTCTAGAGCGAGCGTCTCCATGCGCGGCTTGTTGTGAGCACGGATGCGAGGACCTGCGACGAAGGGAGCCGCATTGCATTCCCAACCCGGAGGTTGCAATAGAAATGGCCAAAGCGATAACGGCACCGGCGGTCGACCGGCATGGCTTGGATGACGAGCGGCTGCGCTGGATCTTACGGCAGATGCTCCTCCAACGCACGCTCGACAACCGCGGCTTCCAACTGAACCGGCAGGGCAAAATTCCGTTCGCGACCGGCAGCGAAGGGCACGAGGGGATTCACGCCGGCGCGGCGCTCGCCTTCGAACGCGGTAAAGACGTTCTCGTACCGTATTATCGTGACGTCGGCTTGTGCCTCGGCATCGGAATGCCGCCGCTCGACGTGTTGCTCAGCATGTTCGCGCGCGCCGCGGATACTTCGGGCGGCCGCCAATTTCCGAATCACTTTTCGAAAAAAAGCCTCGGATTGCTCTCGATCAGTTCGATTATATCGGGACACTGCACGCATGCGGTCGGGGTAGCCTATGCGATCAAGTATCGGCGCGAGCACGAGCGCGTGGTCCTGTGCAGCTTCGGCGACGGTGCCACGAGCGAAGGTGAGTGGCACGAAGCGCTCAATTTTGCGGCGGTGCATCGCCTGCCGATCGTCTTCCTGTGTGAAAACAACGAGTGGGCCATTTCGACGCCGCGCAAAGCGCAAATGGCGATTACCGATATCTCCCTCAAAGCGCAGGGTTACGGTATGCCGGGCACGACGATCGAAGGTTCGGACCCGCTCGTGGTGTACGACGCCGTTAAGACGGCGATGGACCGCGCGCGCGGCGGCGACGGCCCGACGCTCGTCGAAGCGAAATGCTATCGCTTTCTCTCGCACACGACCGACGACGACGATCGCACGTATCGCACGCGTGACGAAATCGAAGCGCACCGTCACCGCGATCCGCTGCCGCTCTACGAGCGGTGGCTCGCAACGGCGGGCATCGTGACGGCCGCCGACGTCGCGACGCTGCGCAAGGACGTGCTCGCGGAAGTTAATCGCGTCACCGACGAAGCGGAAGCGCTACCCTATCCCGAACGGCGCGACCTCTATAACAACGTTTACGAAGGAAGTCACGAACCGTGGCTCTAGCCGCACCCGCCGTCGTGATGAACAACGTGGAAGCCGTGCGCCACACGTTATACGAAGCGCTCGAGAACGATCCGCGTACGCTCATTCTCGGTGAAGACGTCGGCGCGCGCGGTAACGTTTTCTTAATCACCAAGGGCTTTCTCGAGCGGTTCGGGGCCGAACGTGTAATCGATACGCCGCTTGCGGAAGCCGCCATCGTCGGTGTCGCGATCGGTATGGCGATGGAAGGCTTGCGGCCGATCGCGGAAATTCAGTTCGCCGATTTCATCTATCCCGCGTTTAATCAAATCGTCGGCGAGGCGGCGAAGACTCGCTATCGCAGCAACGGTGATTACACGTGCCCGCTCGTCATTCGCGCACCGTACGGCGGCGGCGTCCGCGGCGCGCTCTCACATTCGGTTTCGATCGAAGCGTTATTCTATCACGTGCCGGGTCTCAAGATCGTGGCGCCGTCGTTTCCGGCCGATATGAAAGGCTTGCTCAACGCCGCGATCGACGATCCCGATCCCGTGCTTTTTCTCGAACACAAAAAGACCTATCGTCATCTTAAAGCGGAAGTGCCGACGGGGCATTATACGATTCCGCTCGGCAGTGCCGATGTTAAGCTCGCGGGCGATCGCTTGACGGTCGTATCTTACGGCTATTACGTGCATCAAGCGCTCGCAGCGGCGCAGCGGCTCTCGGACGACGGAATAGCGGTCGAGGTCATCGATTTGCGTTCCATTCGGCCGATGGACGGCACGACGATCCTCGCAAGCGTGCGTAAGACGCGCAAGCTGCTCATCATTCACGAAGACAACACGTTCGGCGGCATCGGGGCCGAGATCAGCGCGATGGTCGTCGAAAAAGCGTTCTTCGATCTCGACGCGCCGATCCGGCGACTCTGCGGCCCGGACGTTCCCGCGATGGGTTACGCGCTTCCGCTCGAAGAAGCGTTCATGATATCGACCGAACGCATGGCGGACGCGATGCGCGAGATGGTACGGTTCTAAACGATGTCGACGACGATAACCATGCCGCAGCTAGGCGAGACAGTCACCGAAGGAACCGTCGCGCAGTGGCTTAAGGCGGTCGGCGATTCGGTCGAAAAGTACGAAGCGTTCGTTGAGATTTCGACGGACAAAGTCAATGCCGAAGTGCCGTCGCCCGTCACCGGGGTCATTGCTAAGATCATCGTGGCAGCAGGCGAGACCGTGCCGACGGGGGCTCCGATCGCGATCATCGACGAGGTCGTCGCGGCCGCGATCGCTCCCGCCATAGGCGAGCCGCCGCGCGGCAATGGTGAGATGCCGGCGGTCCCAGCAAGCTACGGTGCGCCGGGCCGCCCCTCGGCCGGAAACGGCGCGAGCGGAAATGGTACGGCCGGGAACGGTGCCTCGAGCGTCACCGGCTCGTACCAAAACGGCCATGGCGGTTCGATCGCGACCGCCGATGCAGCCCGGCGTATGTCGCCGGCGGTCCGGCGCTTGGCGCGAGAACATAACGTCGATGCCGCCGCGCTGCGAGGCAGCGGCAACGCCGGACGTGTAACGGCCGTCGACGTGTTGGCCGCGGCGACGGCAGCCGAGCGCGCTCCGCAAGCGCCGGTTGCGGCGGACGACCGGCGGGCGCCGGGCGTATTACTTGCAGCGCCGGCCGCTTCTACGGCAACGTCAACATCCGCCGAACGCTCCACCTACGCCGCACCCGTGCCCGGGACGATCGTTCCGCTATCGCCTGCGCGCCGGCTCATCGCGAAACGAATGACGGAGTCTCTCGCGACGGCTCCGCACGCGTGGACGATGGTCGAAGTCGATGTTACGAAACTCGTGGCGTGGCGTAATCGCGAGAAAGATCGATTCCGGCGCGAGCAAGGTCATGCACTCACGTTGCTGCCCTTCTTCATCAGCGCCGTCGTGCAAGCGTTGCGCTCGAACCCGTTGCTTAATTCGCGGTACACCGAAGACGGTATCGTCGTCGAGCGTAGCGTCAACATCGGCATTGCGATCGGACTCGATGCCAATCTCGTCGTGCCCGTTATTCGCGACGCCGATCGTCTCTCGGTCGCCGGCCTCGCGGTCGCGCTCGGCACATTAATCGAAGGCGCCAAGTCCGGCAAGCTTGCGGCAGACGACCTCGGCGGCGGGACGTTTACGGTGAACAATACCGGGGCGAACGGCTCCGTGCTTTCGAAGCCGATTATCAACGGCGGTCAAGCCGCGATCGTAACGATGGAAGCCGTCGTTAAACGCCCGGTCGTGATCGACGATGCGATCGCAATCCGCTCGATGATGAACGTGTGTCTCTCGCTCGATCATCGCGTGCTCGACGGCG
>CAXTIY010000254.1:0-5481 GCA_964244215.1 uncultured bacterium | reverse complement strand
GTGCGCCGCGATATACTGTTTCGGATCTTTATCGACCGCCTCGCCGCCTAGCACGTGATCGGCTTCAAACGCAGCGAAACGCACGGCTAGATCGTGCCGTAATGCGAGATCGGCTTGCTCGCGGAAATCGGTGAGCCCTTCGCGCTCCTCCTCGGCCATGTGATCGCTATTGGCTTCGTTCGCTGCGGCTACGGCCTTACGCCAGCTTTCGCTGCCGACTTCGTGATTTGCAACCGCTGCGACCGAATCGCGAATCTCGTTATGGTCCTTAATCGCGTCTTCCGTCTCGTCTTCGGCACTATCTTTCCCGCCCGCGCCTTTACCGACGCGAAGCAAATCCGGATAAAATAGCTCTTCCTCCGCCAGCGCGTGGATTTCGAGAAATGCTGCGAGGCGATTCCAGACCGCTCGTAACGACTCGGTGTCGTGCCGATCGATTTGTTCCAAGATTGAAAAGAGCCGGCGTTGCTCGTGGTGATCGTCGAGAATTAATTGTGTGATGTCCATCGTGCCGCTTTCCGCATGCCGACTCCGTGCGTTTATTCCAACCTCGTTTCAAGCCGGAAGCCGTCACTTACTTCCGTCAAAGACGCCGCCGCTCGCAGCCACGTTGCGCGACCGCTCGGAGATGATGCTCTGCCGCCGAAGCGAAGAAGGCGAACGATACATCGTACCATCGCCACTGAAGGGACAGCACACGCTGTACGGGCCACTCGGAATACGTGCCGACGATCGGTATCGAAACGTCGCAGAAGCGTGGGTCATCGAGTCGATCGCTTTCATGGGCTGGCTTCATGAAGACGACCGCGACCTCGCCAGAAGCGCAGCGTCCCAGGCGTTGGAGCGCTTCATCGATCTCGGACTCGGGTTCCGTTCCGCGCACGACGGTCAACGCTATTTTGATCTCGTTGAAGTAAACAATTCCATGCGCAGCGATCTAAGAGGCGACTTCTACTCGAGCACGTTCGTGCCGGCGCTTCGCCGCCTCGTCTCCGATGCACTTAGCGATTCACCACGATCCAAACAAGAACGGCGATTCGCGATCGATTTTAGGCGGACGTTCGATTTGCGCTCGCTTCCGATCGGTATCAAAGTACGCCTTCGAGCACCGCTGCCACGGATCGGCGAAACGTTATACGATCTCGACATCCGGCCGCACGAGCCATACGCGCCGGACGTACGGGTCGAGCATTCGCAAGGGCGCATCGAAGCGCGCGACTCGTGCCGAGCGACCAAACGATGACGTTCGGTGCGAGGCTGGAGTTTTCGGCCGAGTTCCAACAGCAGCGCGAATGCCTCGAGTAGCCGTCCGAAGGAGTGTCGCCGGTTCCGAGCGACTTCTGCAATCGCAGCTCGGCTGGCGCTTAGATGCTTCATAGCAGCGAACCACTTACTCTCCGACCGGCCCTCCCGCTTTCGGCAAGCCGCCCGCGATGAAATCCGCCACCTCGCTCGGCGAACTCACATACAATCGTCGGCCGCTCGTCACATCGTGAACCGAACCGCGCCAGGCGACGTCGCTCGGCTCGATCCACATCCGTACGAGAAAGACGCGCTCTTCGCGGCTCGGCTTCGCTTCCACGTCCCTATAATAGGGCGGGAGCGTGCGCGGAGCGTACCGCGAGCGGAGGCGGCGGCCAGCCGCGCTTCTCCCTAACCGCCCGCATCGCGGTAAAAAACGGTAACGCCTCGAAACGCGCGCGCAATTCCGGAACGTCGATCGATTGGGCGAAAGTCGTCGCGAGCCGCCAAGACCGACCGCACACCTCTTCGGCGCGCGAATCATCCGACCAGTGAAGAATGCACGCCACGATCCACAGCGGATACGGCGGAAAGACCGCGGAGTTCGTCCAGGCTTCGTCGATCGCGAGGACCTGTTCCCCGCGTAAGCGGGCCGCGGCCAAGTCGCCGTTCATCGCGTGCGCGAGCGCAATATCCGCGAGATCGCTGACCGCATCGGATAGGCGGTCTAAGCGAACCTGAATCTTGAGGCCCTCCTCCATGTGCGCGAGCGCCGCGTCGAGTTCGCCGAGGTCGCGTTCGGCCGCGCCCAGATTAGCGAGTGACGTCGCGATAAACGATTCGTGATCCATTTCGCGCGACAAGCGCACCGCATCGGTCGCGAGCGATTTCGCGGCCTGCGCGTCGCCCTGCCAAAGCGCCACGAAACCTTCATTGACAAACGAAGCGGCGAGGGCGCGCCGGTCTCCCGAGCGCACGTGGTGAGCGCGCGCCGATTGCAGAAGTTCGCGTGCGGCGCCGAAATCGGCGCACCGTGCGAGCAGCATGCCGAGATTCATCTGCGCCCGCGCCACTCCATGGCGATCGCCGATCGACTCAGAAATCGCAGCGGCGGCGATGTTCGCTTCACGCGCTTCCTGCCAGTGCGATAAGCGAACGGAGGCGGCCGCGATATTTAAGAGAGCGCGCGCCTCTCCGACCCGGTCGCCGAGGACGCGAAAGTGCTCGAGGGCTTCTTTCGAGCCCGTGACCGCTCGCTCGAAAAGCTGCGCGGACATCGCGGCCGCAACGCCCCGCGCGATCACCTCGCTAATCGCGCCGCGATCTCCGGAAGCGTCGGCAATCGATCGCGCGGCTGCAATATCGCGTTCCGCCTCGCCGATATTCCCGAGCGATACATCGGCTTCGATCAGCGTCATGAGCGCGTCGATCCGTTCGCGCGGAGGCTGCGCATCGAGCTGCGGAAGCGCCGCGAGTGCGAGCGTTTTAGCATCGTTATAACGCCCGAGCGCGAGGCAGAGCTTCGCTTCGGCAAGCGCCGCGAGCGCCGTCCAAACCGAATTGCCCGAGGCGGCGGCTTCCGCGCGAAAATGAGCGACGGCTGCGCGTTCGAGCTCGCGATCGTCGTCACCATGCCGCAACACGACGAAGCGTCTGGCGACGCGACAGCGCAGATCGGTATCTTGGGCGAGGGCATCGAGTATGGAGAGATCGCTCTCCCGCGCATCGCGATTTCCGAGGCGCGCGTTCGCTTCTTCGCGTAACAAAAGCGCTTCGATTCGTATCGCTAAATCGTCCGCGAGTTCGATCGCGCGCGACGTCAGGCGGATCGTATCGTCGTTTGCGTAAAGCGCGGCTGCCTCGCGTGCGGCGCGGAGGTACCAGCGGCTCGCCGTTCCCGGACGTTCGGCGCCTTCGTAGTGCCGGCAAAGTTCTCTCACGTCGCGCGCCTCGAGAACCGCTTGCCGTTCTATAACGTGAGCGAGGCGCGCGTGGCGGCGTACGCGCGAATGCGGTTCCATACGCTGATAGATCGAGCGTGCGATTAAATTATGCGTGAAGACGTAATCGAATCGGTCGCGCGCGCTCGCTTCGCGGACGAGTCCGCGGTCCAAGAGTTCGTCGAATGCGTCGAGCGTCTCCGCGGCTTTGAGTCCGGCAACATCGCGCACCACGTCGACGTTGCAGCCTTCGCCGCACGCCGCCGCGATTTCCGCGACCGCTCGCGCCGCGTCGCCGAGTCGCGCGATGCGCGACGCGATGAGATTTCCGATACCGCGGACCGGCCGCTCGGGCGCCCCGTCGATCTCCGCATCGCGCTCCAGCACGTCTGCTATCGCCTGATTTAAGAAGAGCGCGTTGCCCTCGCTGAAGGCGTGCAGCCGTTCGACGAGTCCGGCATCGTCGACCGATAAACCCGGCGTCGCGGCGACGAGCCGCCGGACGTCGTTTGCGTCGAAGCGCTCGAGCCCGACTTCCGCGATCCGCCGTTCGCTTCCCAGAGCGTTGACGAGACGGCGCAGCGGATGTGCCGCCTCCACTTCATCGTCCCGGTAGGTCACCGCGATGAGAACCCGCGCACGATCGATACGCCGGCAGATCGTTGCGAGCGCGTCGATCGTCGAAGCCGATGCCCAATGCAGATCCTCAAAGACGATAAGCACCGGCCGCGGTGAGGCGAGCGCCAGCACGGCGTTCGCGAAAGCGCCGAAGAGTCGCGCCGTCTCGCGCTCGGGCGCGAGCGTTCCGAGTGTCGGCAAGGCGCCATCCTGGAGCGGCAGTTCGGGGAAGACGCGGTTGAGCACGCGCAGCGAAAGCGCATTTGCGGGATTCGTAGCGAGGACCGGCAGCGCCGCACGCAGCGCCTCTGCGATGCTTTGATAGGGCGCGGATTCCGGCGACGACGTGCCTCCCGAATAGACGCGACCGCCCTGCGCCTCGACGGCGCGCGCCAATTCGCCGACGAGCCGCGACTTCCCGACACCCGCTTCTCCGGCGATGAAGACGCTATTGCCGAAGCCGCGAGCCGCGCGATCGAAGCGCCCCACGAGACGTTCTCGCTCGGATTCTCGCCCGATGAAGGCGAGCGTGTGCGCTCGCCGACTCGATTCGCGCTCCTCTTGCGAGACGCGATCCACGCTCCCGACGAGTGCGCCGCCGCGCAAGATGACCTCGCGCACCGCGAGCGTATCGGGCATCGGCGCGACGCCCATTTCTTCGCGCAGGCGCTTAACGAACCGATCGAAGGCCGCGAGCGCACCCGATGCGTCACCCGATGCATAACGGATCGACATGATCTGGCGAACGACGTCTTCGCGCCAGAGGTCGGCCGCGAGAAGACGGTTCGCGTAGCCGAGCGCGGTCGCGTAATCGCGCGCACCGCGATACCGTTCGACGAGATCCCCCAAACGCTGAAGATAGAGCGTGCGCAGCCGTTCGCGCTCCACGACGATCCAGTCGTCATATGAATCCTCGAGTAGATCGCCACCGTAGAGATCGACCGCCGCGGCGTACGAGGATTCGTCTGCAGCCAAGCGCTCGAACTCGACGACGTCGATGAACGCACCGCTCGCCTCGTTCCAGCGAATCGTGTCCGCGTCGATGATCAACCACGGCTCGCCTTTTTGCCTAGCCGGTAACGTCTTACCGGCGAGGTAAAGATAGCGGCGAAGCTCCGTTAGCGCTTGTTCCTCTTCCGAATCGGGAAATAAAGTGTAAGCGAGAAACGTGCGTGCGACGGGCTGCGCGCGCCGTAACACGAGCAGGCCGAGCATCGCGAGCGTCGTCGAGCGCTTTGCAAATTTAAGCGGAACGCCCATGGCGAGCGCATTCGCCTGACCGAAAAGCCGAATCTCGAGTTCGACGGGAACCATCGCAGGCTCTTCGTCTCGGACCGGCCGTACCCCGCGAGTGCTGCATAGCACCCCTAAACGAAGGTTCGCTTCGCGTCGAGGCGCCGACGCAGTAGCAGACCCTTTAGGTTCGAAATGATGTAATAATGGATGACGACCAACATCACGCTCGACACGAGTTTACGACCGCGCGTCTCACGGTCCGTCTGCAGGACGTAGACGACGTCGAAGATTTAATCGCTTACGAGCAACGAAACAAGCGGCACCTCGCGCCTTGGGAACCGCGGCGCGACCCCCTTACATTCGCAGACGTCCCAGCGCGTCGCTTAACATTAAGCCGGCTGCGCGCCGAAGCGGTCGACGACCGCACGTACGCGTTCGCCGCTCG
>CAXTIY010000253.1:0-5481 GCA_964244215.1 uncultured bacterium | reverse complement strand
AAGACCGTCACTCGCGTACGAAGAACGAGTTGCTCGCGCAAATCACGATGGCGCTCTCCGGCCGTATTTCGGAAGAGATTAAGTTCGGCGACGTTACGACCGGTGCGTCCAACGACTTCGAAAAAGCGACCGAACTCGCGCGCCGCATGGTGACGCAATACGGTATGTCGGATGCCCTCGGCCCGATCCAGTATGGTCGTGGCAACCATCAGGTGTTTCTCGGACGCGATTTCGGCGAAGACCGTAACTACTCCGAAGAAATCGCAGGCAAGATCGACGCGGAAGTGCGGCAGATCATCGAAACCTGCTATTCGGACGCGAAGCAATTGCTCAAAGAAAACTGGGCCAAAGTCGAGCGTATGGTGGCTTCGTTGCTCGAACACGAAACGGTCGATACGGACGAAGTCGTCGCGATTCTCAACGACCTGCCGTATTCGGGCAAACCCGAAGACGGCGGATCGCAGATTCCCAAAGCCGGCACTCCAGTGCACGATCCTGCTCCGCAGCGTGAGAAACCGATGCGGCTTCCTCCGAACATCTCTCCGGAGCCCGCATAAGCGCGCTCCGGGCGGCCGCGCTCGGGGCCGCATTGACCCTCACGACGTTACCGGCTGGAGCGAGCGTCGCGACGAGCCCCCTACCCGACCTCGGCGCGGGCGTTACGGTCTCGTATCTGCCACGCGGCGGAATGGCGATCGTGCGGCCGGCCCAAGGGGCCCCGGTCGCCGCGATCGAGCTGTGGTATCGGGCGCCGTCGACCGGCTTCGGCCCGAAGCCGCAACCCTCGATCGCGCGTCTCGCCGCACAATCCGTCGCGGCTTCCAAGCCGATCGTCGGCGACCCGCTCGGGAAAGTCGTTCGTGACGCAGGCGGCCGGCTCGCGATCACCGTCTATACCGATTCCGTCGAAGTCTCGGCGCTCGTTCCGTCTTCGAACGCGCGCGCCGTGGTGAAAGCCATGACGACCGCGTATTTCGCGCCGGTTACGACGGAAGACGGCTATCATTCGGCGCAACGCGACGTGAGCCAAGAAGCGCTGTTTTCTCCGTTCGACGTGGAGACGGTCGTGCGCGACGCCGTATTCTCCCAACTTTTCACCGACGGTCCGCAGCACTACCCGACGGTCGGCGATTCCAAGGGTATCGAAGGGCTCGCCTATAGTGCGGTCAAGGATTTTGCCGTCCGCGCTTTTCGCTCGCAAAACGCTACCCTCGTCGTAAGCGGAGCCGTCGATGCTTCGATCACGACGGCTGCCGTTGCCGGACGTGTGGACGCGGTCGCGGCCGAACCGTCGACTGCGGGACAAATTGCGGCCGTTCCGGGACCCGTTTCGAAGTCGTTCGTACAGCCTTCGGGCGGTTACGGCTGGATCGGACCTGCCATCGCATCCGAGCGGGAAGCGACGGCCATGGATTTTATCGCCGACTATCTCTTCCGCAATGAGTCGGGCTTCGTCTCGAAAAGCGTCGCCGAAGTTAATCCGGATTCCGTGCTCGTCGGGCAGTTCATCACGCTGCACGATCCGGGCGTGATGTTCGTCGCGTACTCCGGGAAAGAGACGGCGGCCATTAAAGCGCTCGTCGATGCGGGACTCGGCGCGATGCAGAAACCGTTACCGGCGGCCGATTTTAAAACGGCGCTTACCGCGTTCGAATTTCATCTCTTAAGCGATTTGCAAACGCCGATCCAACTCGCCGATAATTTTGGCTGGTATAGCGTCGAAGGTGCTCCGGCATACGCGCCCGGAGCCAACGGAGAGAACGGCGCCTACTTCGATGCCGCAAAGTCGCTGACACCGGCCTTCGTCGCTTCGGTCGCGCAAAAATATCTCGGGAAAGCGCCGACCGTCATCACGCTCACGCCGCCGAGTCCGACGGCGCAGAAATGATTCGCTTGCGCAAGCACGTTTTCACCGGCGCCGTTCTCGGTTGCGCGGCGCTCCTCTCGCTCGGTGCCACGGCGGCGCCCGTGCCGACGTCGCTCGCGCGTTATCCGCAAGCTTCGGTCGCGAGCTTCGGTTCCACGATGGTTTCGAGCGAACAAGATGCCGACGCGTCGGTTGCGGGCGTGCAAGTTTTCGTCGCCGCGGGTCTCGATCGCGAAGGTCCGCGCCAGAACGGCGTCTCCGCGCTCGTAGCCGAGTCCATTATGCGCACCCCGATCGCCGGTGTGCCGCTCCGTGGCGCGATTGCGGCGGCTGGTGGTTCGATCAGTTATACGGTCGACGGGCGTTCGGTCCATTACTATATCGAAGGGCGTACGCAGAATCTCGTAGCGCTCGTCGGGCTCCTCGGGCGAGCGATCGACGCACCTGATTTTTCGCCCTCGAATCTCGCGGGGGCGCGTAGCGCACTCGTCGCGCGCATCGCGTCGGCCCAGAACGATGCGGTGCTCGTCGGTATCGAAATGTTCCGCCGCTCGTACTACGCGAGCAACGTCGGGTCGCCCGCGCTCGGTTCCGCAGCCACGCTTTCCGTTCTCGGTAGCGCGGACGTTACGGCGTTTTATAAAGCGACGTATAAGCGCTCCGCCGTTATGGCGAGCGCCGTAGGCCGGCTCGCACCCGAAGTCGGCGATGCCGTCCATGAGCTCGCGGAAAAGTTGCCCGACGATCCGATCATGGTTGCGGGCGATCAGGTCAAACCGATCCCGGCTTCGCCTCCCCGCATTATCGCGCGGCGCGACGTCGGTGCACCGTGGGTCGTCGTCGGATTTGCGGCCCCGGCGCCGGATAGCCGCGACTTCGGTGCGATGCTCGTACTCGAATCGCTATTATCCAACGCGTTCGAACGCAGCAGCACGACGACGCTCGGCTCGGTCGAAAAATCGATCGGTGCGACGTACCTTTACGATTCCTCGCCCGCGAGCTTGGTCGTTTACGTGAACGGTGCGCTCGTCGATCCGTCGGTCGCGCTGCGAGAGTTAATCGTGGTCTCGAAATCGCTTTCGGAAAAGCCGATCGGCGCGGATCCGCTCGCGCATTTCAAATCGGCCGCCGAGGGGCGCTTCCTCACCGATTCCGTTAATCTCTCGGATCGTGCGTATCTGCTCGGTACCTTCACGTCGCAAGGTCTCGGGCCCGATTCTATCAATAGCGCTCTGGCCGCGCTCGAAGCGACGACCCCGGCCGACGTTCAGCGCGTCGCGAAAGTGTATCTGCAACGTTACATCGTCGCGCTCGTCCTTCCACGACAGACGACCGCCGAGCAAGGCTCCTAAAGCCTCCGCTTCGCTACGGCTTGGAGGAGAGTTGAAAGCTGTTCCGCCCTAAAGGGCGGGTCTCTCGAGCGCAAGCTAGAGAGACGTATTGAAGGCGGCTGCGTTGAGAACTGCGCTCGTTCATGACTATCTCAATCAGCGAGGTGGAGCGGAACGCGTGTTTCGGCACGTTGCCGATCTCTATAATGAGGCGCCGGTGTATACGTCGCTTTACGACGAACGTGCGACGGGAGATCTCGTTGCGGCGTCTCGCGTCCACACGTCGGGGCTTGCGCGAATCCCGGGTGCCCGGCGTTATTTTCGTTTTCTCGCGCCGTTTTATCCGGCAGCGTTCGAACGCTTCGACCTCTCCGATTACGATACGATCGTCAGCACGACCACCGCTTGGGCAAAAGGCGTTCGCTTTCGCTCGGATGCCGTGCACGTCTGTTACATACACACGGTAAGCCGGTTTGCGTTCGACTACGAACGATACGTCGGCAGCTTCGGCATGGGTAAGCTCGCGCGCCCGGTCATCAACAGTTTAGTCGATTGGGATCTAAAAGCGGCGCAACGGCCGACGGCGTTCGTTGCCAATTCGCGCAACGTCGCGGCGCGCGTCCTTAAATACTACGGTCGTGAAGCGTTCGTGCAACATTGTCCCGTGGACGTCGAACGCTTCGCGGTGGGCGACGGCGGGGGCGATTACGTGCTCGTCGTCTCGCGACTGCTCGGCTATAAGCGCGTCGATCTCGCGATCGACGCGTGTCGTCTCGCGAACCTTCGCTTGCTCGTAGTCGGCGACGGGCCCGCACGCGCCGCGCTCGAGCGGCGGGCGTCCGGAACGCGAACCGAATTTCTCGGCTCGCTTTCGGATACGGACGTGCGCCTGGTTATGGGCCGGGCGCGTGCCGTTATTCTCGCGGGCGAGGAAGATTACGGCCTCGTTCCGCTCGAGGCGAACGCTTCGGGGCGCCCGGCAATCGCATACGGTCGCGGCGGAGCGCTCGAAACGATCGTACCGGGTGAGACGGGCGAGTATTTCGACGAACAAACGCCCGAGGCGCTCGCCGCCGTCTTAGCCCGCTTCGATCCGCGCGCCTACGACCCGTTCGCACTGCGCGCGCACGCCGAACGTTTCTCACCGCAGCGTTTCAAGGAAAGCTTCGCTGCCATCGTCGCGGGCGTCGTTACTCTCGGTCCCGTAGCCGGCCGTCTCGCGTAAGAGTTCGCGCATCCGCGCGACGTGCGACATGCGGTCGCATCCGGCGAAGCGGGCGACGGCACGTGCACGCTCGGTCTCGAGCAGCGCCGGATCGTCCAGTAACGCGCGAATCGCCGTGGCCCAGGCCGCGACGTCGCTCGGATCGATCAGCCGCGCCGCGCCCTGCGTCGCCTCCGGTAAAGCCGCGGCGTCCGCGGCGATTACGGCGGCACCGCATGCGAGCGCCTCGACCGCGACGAGCCCGAATCCCTCGGCGCGCGAAGGAACGAGCACGACGCTCGCCCGTCGATAGAGCGCGCGTAGCGTAACGTCGCTCGGCGCGATCTCGCCGCAGCGAACGCCGAGGCCGAGCGCGAGCGCGCGTTCGTGCGGGGCCAGTTCGCCGACGATAACGAGGGTTTCGCTCGTGCCGCGTAAGCTGCGCGCGCAAGCCTCGAGCGCGAGCCCCACGTTCTTCCGCGCTTCGCGCGCGCCGACGACGAGGACGAAGCGCCCGGTTTCGAGCGGGGCCGGCACGACGTCACCCGGTGCCGGGAAGAAGAACGGGTCGGGCGGCGTCGGTACGACGGCGATCCTCTGCGCCGCGAGCCCGAGTTCTCGCGCGAGTTCGCTACGGCTCCACTCCGAGACGGTTACGATCCGTGCGGCGCGGTCCGCCGCCCGGCAGATCGGCACTTGTTCGCGCATGCGCGCGATGCGTTCCGGATGGGGCTCGGTGAACGCGAACGCGTCGTGCATCGTTACGAGCGCCGGCGCCGCGGCCGCGAAACGCATACCGTTGAACGGATACCATACGACGTCGAACCTACCGCGTCGCTTGGCGTGCGCGGGCGGCGCGACGGAGGCCCGTGGAAACTCCGCTCGGAGTACGGTTGCATCGCGCCCGCTCGCGAGCAGCGTCATGGCGAACGCGTCTTCGTGCTCGAACGCGCTTACGATACCGCGCGTCACGCGACCCATGCCGCGGCGATCGCGCACGAGCGCGCCCGCGTCGATGGCGAGCTTCAGGTCGCGTGCAAAAACATGACGGCGACGATCGTAACGGCGTTGAACGTGCC
>CAXTIY010000252.1:0-5509 GCA_964244215.1 uncultured bacterium | reverse complement strand
TGCGAGCATCGCCTACCCTACGAGCTCGATAAACCGACTAGCCGGCTACGCGACGAAGTCCGCAAGGCGCATTTTGGGTATCGCAAGAGCAACACCGGACGTCATCGCCTGTCTTTGGAGGCTCGAGCTATACATTTCGTACGATCCGGCGCGGGAAAGCCGCTCCTTCTCATTCATGGGCTCGGCGGAAGCTCGCGCTCGTGGGACCCGATTCTTTCGCGCCTTCGGGGCTCGCGTGAGGTTATAGCCGTCGATCTTCCCGGTTTCGGGATCACGCCGCCGCTCGCCGGGGCGGTAACCATCGACACGATGGCAGACGCGGTCGCGGCGTTTATGCGAGAGCAGAATATGGTCGGCGTGGACGTTGTCGGCAGTTCGATGGGTGCTCGACTCGTGCTTGAATTAGCCCGCCGTGGTGTCGTGGGTTCCGTCGTTTCGCTCGATCCGGGCGGTTTCTGGCAAGGTGCGGAAACTGTAGTATTTTCGACTTCCGTGCGGCTCTCACTGGAACTCGTTAACGCAATCCAACCGATGTTGCCTGCGCTCACAAGCAGCCCCGTCGGCCGCAGCGTGCTGCTCGCGCAATTCTCGGCGCATCCTTGGGCTTTACCGGCTCCCCTCGTCCTGCAAGAATTGCAGAACTATCCCAAATCCGTATCGTTTCGTCCGCTGCTCGACTCGCTCGCGGGCGGACCCATACAACCCGGGGCGACACCCGAGTCCGATCGCATACGCA
The DNA here is from genome assembly GCA_964244215.1 of uncultured bacterium. GTDB lineage: Bacteria > Vulcanimicrobiota > Vulcanimicrobiia > Vulcanimicrobiales > Vulcanimicrobiaceae > CAXTIY01. The sequence continues at coordinate 4,773 of CAXTIY010000252.1, read as the reverse complement.
TCACCATCGGCTGGGGACGCCACGATCACGTGTGTTTCACCAATCAAGCGGCGCGCGCGCAAGCTGCCTTTCCGAAAGCGCGGCTGCATTGGTTCGAGCACAGCGGACATTTCCCGATGTGGGATTCGCCGGAGGAGACGGCGGAACTCGTCCTCGCCAGTACGTGATTGTAACGTCCTTGCACCGAGTCGTTCGACGCGGATTCGGTGATCTTGCGTCGCTACTTTAGCCAGTAGCAAACCCCATCGTCGGGATCATTTTCTTGCGGGCTTATCGGCTCTTCGAAAATTGGCATCGGCCCTAGCGTCTCGAAAACCGTCCGTTTCGGGATAGGGGCTACCTGAAAGCTTTGTTAGCGTGGTACGGCAAAAGTCCAGCATCAATCGTGTTGGGAAAATGAATGCCTTCGTATGTGACCAGCAGCTTGGCGCGATGGACACCGATGCCGAATGTACGAACCAATATGTCGGAGTCACCGCTCAGCGTCATCCAGAATCCGTCGACATCGCCGAAATGGAGCTCTGAGGAACCAGTCGAGTTTAAGACAAAAGCAGCGTTACTTTTAAGCGCTAGCCGAAAGCGCATGCTGCAGAATCGCATCGACGCGAGATCGATCGTTACGTCGGTCAAGGCGTGGATTGCCGGATTGTTTGGTGCCTCGAGTTGTAGATGGCGCCCTTGAGCGCCGCCTGGGCAGAGGGCCGCACCTGCTCCGGTGATGCGATAGAAATTAATGCCAATCACGTTTACCATGCCGATAACCTTAAGGCTCGAAGCGGCGGCCATCGAAGGCTCCGGGCTCGGATCTGAATTAGCGGAGACCGGCCTTCCATGAAGTACAAACAGCATCCAATCATGAATCCCCGTCCACGTCGGTATGAACATCGCTTCATGAAAGAGCACGTGGTTTTCAGGTCCATTCACGATTGACGCTAGGTCGTCGCTCGCCCGGTAGGTCGTGGGCCACGAAACGGCCGGAGTTCCTTTGCCGACTCCAAGGTGAATGTCGGCTGAGCTATGATCGTCGATCATCCAATAGTACTAAGTCCTTCCCCAGTGACTTTAAAAAGGAACGATACATTCTCTGGTTGGGGAAGCGCGCGCATGTTTGCAACGGTGCTCGTGTATAATTGCTCGTCGGCCGTCAGTGGATTGGCGAAAGTCGCTAAAGGCAGGGCAAACATCAACGCCGCTATGGTGAGGGCTGCCCGAAGCTGCTTGACGTCGGTTAATCCTATGTTGCGCTTTGTCTTTCATCGCTTGCTTTGTTCGAAGGTTTTGGCTTGGCTCACTACTTCGGCGATCGCGGCAGTGACGACCGAAGGCCGATCTAGCTGAATGTCATGTTGGGAGTCTGGGATTACGAAATTGACGCCAACCGACGACAAACGTGCGAGACGCTCGTGCCCTGCGGTCCAAACGCGTTCGGCCGCCCGTATTTCCGCCGCGGGAAACGGCGAATCGCCAAGGGGGTTCGCTGAAGTCAATACGCTGAGCGGCATCGCGCCGTAGCTGCGCTGCGCCTTCATGACCTCGCCGGAATCTGTAGCGTATGATGCGCTGTCTTCGGATCCGAGTGCCGACCAAAACGACGGATGCGCATACTGCGAATGACTCAAACGCTCCATCTCGCACCACGACACGCCGTTCTTCGTGCATTTCGCTTGCAGATCGGCGGCTGCATTTGGGGGGAAACCGCAGATCGCGTAAGCCTTAGAACCGTGATTAAGGCTGAGTTGCCCGTGTAAGGCGGCTCGGTAGCAAAAGCTGAAGTAGCTACCCGCTCCGGCGTCCATACGCTTCATCGAAGGAGATGCGGCGTGCAATTGCTGCGTTTGATCGGGGAACGACGGATCGACGAACACCATGCCGGCCACTTGTTGCCGATAGCGATCTGCGTACAGCATCGCATATAGGCTTGCGATCGAGTGTCCCACGAGAACATACGGGGATGTAACCTGCGCGCGTTGCAGGAGCGTATGTAAATCGGTAGCCATTGCATTTGCGTCGCGCGGAAGCGGCCCACCGCTACTGAATCCCATACCGGCTCGATCGTACGAACATACGCGTGTGAACTTAGCGATCGCTGGTTGGATTTTACGCCAAGTGAACATTGCTTCACCCTCACCGGCGTCGAGGATGACGGACGGAGACCCTTGCCCCGTGCAATAGATGTTTAGCTTGTGTCCGCCAACATCGACTAGCCGCTGCTGATGCAGGTATGGCGCGACCTCGCTCTGCGTCAGAACGGCAGCCCCGGCGATGCCGCTACAAATAGCAACAACGCCAGCTGCTGCTAAGAGCAGCTTCCCGAGTTTTCTCATTGGCTTCGCGTTTCTAGTCTGAGGTTGTTTATTCCTGAAAGCCACTTCACACGTTGATTCTCCGATCATTCCGGAAAGGGTCCATTCTGAGACGGGCTTCGTTGTTAGGGGAAGTTCATTTGAGGTGCGCCGAGAAGCCACTACGATGGATCGGCGCGCATTCTTGGGGAGCACCCTAGCGGCTACCCTGCTAGGGTCGAGCACGCCTCGAACTTGGGTCTTAGCTAAATTAGATTCGAGGCAGCCGTCCCTCTCATCTCAAAGCAACTTCTGGGTTAATTTTCACCATCGGCTTTACCGGCAGTCTGTCGCGATGATCGCCGTGAAGTCCGGCGAGCGGCTCAGAGATATGGCGCCTCAGCTATATGTTGAACTCTCACATCTCTCGACGAGCGATCGGAGCGAGTGGGACGTTGCGATGGCCTTTACGAACGCCAGTATGCTGCAAAAGACCTACTCTTCGACAACGGCCTTTCGTCTTATTTCGAGCAGCTGAGTCGCGTCAGTAGCCCTCCAACCGCATCGCTGAATCAAAGCTCTCTTCCGACAATGCTCGTCTCAGCCTTGCACTCCGCAGCCCCGGTTTACGCTCGCACCTATTGGGCCGAGGACAACGCGTCGAACATGCGTTGGATTGCAGCAGCAGTGCCGACGTTTCATCGTTTCCGCAAACCTTTCAGCAAGCAACTTGCCAACATTTTCGAGACACCCTGGCGAACGGTTCCATTTCGCGACGAGGTTGTCCGATATAGCAACTGAGCGGAGGCGTATACAGAAGACGAGCGCGACTGCATCTACTGTGCAATCGGCAGCGCTTCGCCAGGTAACGCGGGTCGCGCTTCACTCGAAACTATCTTCCACGAAGCCTCGCATTCGCTCGTGTATCCCGATTAAGGAACGGTAGGGGATGCTGTCAACACAGCCGCAAGAGGTTCCCGTCGTGAGCCTCCGGGTCAATTCTGGCACGCAGTGATCTTTTACACCGCTGGCAGGCTTACTAAGAGCTTTTACGATGCGACGGGAGAGCCAGGCTACGAGATGTTTGCGGACGCTGCTAATTTATGGCGTGGCGATTGGGCTTAGTTACCGTCCAGCTCTTGAGGAGCATTGGAAACCTTACTTGGCTGGTCGCGGAACGCTGCGGTCTGCCTTGTCAAAGTCCGTGAGCGCGATTCTGGCGTAGTCCCCGTCCTCCCCAAAAGGGGGCTCATAACGGACGCGCGGAATTTGCGTCGGGCAGAGCCGAACCAAGCGTCGAGACCGCAGAGTGACGATTCCTGAGAAGCATACGAATAGCTAGCTCGAACGCTAATCGTATGCTCCGTTCACAATGTTTGGTTGGCGTAGCGTCGTCCATCTCAACCGTTGCCGTGACCGGCGCGGGCGTAGTAGATAGGGAGGCCACTGACTCAGTTGCCGCTCTAGAGCGCCGCACACGAACAAAAATCGGCTTAACGATCTTACGCCCGAACGGGTCGCTTGTAATAGCCCATCGACCGCACGAGCGGTTCCCGCTTGCAAGCACTCAAAAACTGCCGCTTGTTATGACGGTTCTCGCGAAGAGTAGACTCTCGACGACTCGATTTGTTGAAGTCAAGAAGAGCGATTTGCTGCCCGACTATAGCGACATCTCGCAACGGTATCCCAACGGAGGCAAGCTGCGACTCGATGACATTTGTGCGGGAACGGTTTCTCAAAGCGACAATACCGGCGCCCAGGTACTGGCACGCCTCGTTGGCGGTCCTCAAGCCGTCACAGCGTATCTTCAGTCGATCGGAATCACTGATGTCCGGGTCGATCGCACAGAGCGTCACTTACCAGAAAGAGCTGAAAAGTTAGATCCGCGTGATACAGGGACACCAGCCGCAATGGCGCGACTTGTATGGCGACTTGCATACGATTCGCCGCTGCCGCCGACGCCAACGCAGAAGCTTCTGAGTTGGATGCGCGCTACAACGACGGGCGACAAACGCATACGCGCCGGCGTGCCGAAAAGCTGGCGCGTCGCAGATAAAACCGGCTCCTACGAGAACGCGGCCAACGATATCGGGTTGATTTATCCGCCTCAGAGGTCACCGCTAGCAATCGCGTGTTACGTATATGGAGTCACGACGACCGACGACGGGAGCCACATTATTGCAGCCGTTATCCGGACGATTAGATCGCTGATATAAAAGCTCCGGCCTCCGATTCCTACGGAAAGGAGCCGTTTCGGACCACGCTGACGTTTCATAAAGGGTCGGTCTTGGGAATTAGCTCTATGGACTGCTTATCTTACATTTTGCGCGATCCGCATGGCTGAGATCGGTTTTGATGAGGAAACGATTTCTTAAATCTTGCTGACGCTAGATCAGGTGACGTCAAAGTTGACATCTTGCGTAGTGGGCTGCAACACGGTCCGCCTTGTCGGGATGCCAGGTATCACAACCCGCCCAGGTTCCTGCGAACG
>CAXTIY010000251.1:0-5521 GCA_964244215.1 uncultured bacterium | reverse complement strand
GAAATCGATGAACGCGTCAACGCCTTTCTGAAGCGGCCGATTGAAGGCGAGTGGCCGTATCTCTGGATCGACGCGACGTACGTCAAAGTTCGGCAAGCGGGTCGAATAATCTCCGTTGCGGTAATAATCGCCGTCGCGGTAAACACCGATGGCGTAAGGGAAATCTTAGGTGTTGCCGTTGGGCCAAGCGAGGCCGAGCCATTCTGGACCAGCTTCTTACGAAGCCTCAGGGATCGCGGTTTACGCGGCGTCAAGCTCGTCATTTCCGACGCGCATCTTGGTCTCAAAGCGGCGATCGCGAAAGTCTTCACAGCAACGTGGCAACGGTGCCGCGTTCACTTCGTTCGTAATGCTCTGGCATTTGCTGGAAAAGGTCAGCGCCAATTCGTTCTCGCGCTTATCAACACCGCATTCGCTCAAGATGACCTGAAGGCCGCCGCTGCACAATGGAATAGCGTCGTCGACCAGTTACGCCCGAAGTTACCAAAACTCGCTGACATGATGGACAATTCTCGAGAAGATGTGCTCGCCTTTATGTCATTTCCGAAGGCTCACCGCACACAGATCGCTTCGACGAATCCACTTGAACGAATTAACGCCGAGGTGAAACGCAGGACCGACGTCGTTGGCATCTTTCCGAACGATCCGGCAATCACTCGCCTTGTCGGCGCATTGCTCTTGGAACAAAACGACGAGTGGCAGCTGCAACGCCGGTACATGCAGTTGGAAGGACTGAAGACGGTCAGCGAAAACGAGACGCACAGACTTTCCGCCGTGGTCACGCGCTAGCTTCTCTGCTCAGGCGCTCGTACACCACTGCTCGGGACACGATCGCGGCCTGGTGTCCAACGTCGAATTCCCCTCAGCGATCGATCTACACGCGGACGGCGATTTTGACGTCTATTTACGGCGCCGCAGATCGGATTATTGCGGCGGCACGTCTTCATTTACCGGACGAGCTACGACCCGGTTCGTCCAGTAGTGATTAACGCCGTGGTCATCCAATGAAGTTCGACCGCGTTCACCGATTGCAGATCACGCTAGATCGTGCGCAACCGCCATTAACGTGCGCAATGCTTGTTATGCGGTTGGCTCTCTAGTGCAAGTCTGCGCGTCGGTCGGGCGGCCTGGAATGGCGCTCCTAAACGTCCAATGCGTGTTCGATCGTCGGCGCAATCCGGAGCAATCGCGAGAGCCCGGTAACTTCGAACGGCCGGCGTAAGCGGGATAGCGGCGGAACGACGACGATTAGACGGGTGGCGATGCGATGATGCGCTCGCGTCAGTACAACGAGCCCTGGCGAGAAGCAATACCGACCGGTCGCGAACGATACGATGATACGCCCGAGCATGGACTCTTCGGCAAGACGAATCAACGAATCCAACTTGTCGGAAGAGTCCATATCGAGATCCGAAAGAACGTGAATCAGCGTTGCGTCGGTAAGTTCCTCAACGGAATACATAAAACCATGCTTTCGCGTACATTAACGAAGGTTTCGTACCCGGTTCTTCTCTTCGGGCGAACGACCAAGCTAACGTAAACCAGGCAAACGCGCCATGGTGAATCCGAGGGATACGGTACAACGGTCACCCGCCGTTCGGACGATTCGGCCGCTTTTCGATCGCCTAGCCAGGCGCCGGTCCGGGCGTGCGCCCTTAGCTCGCCGCGAAGCGAGCCGCGCAGCCACCAAAGTTCATCCGCGAACGGTTTTAGGCTAGCGCCGCGATCGGCGTCTTCCTCGCTATACCCGTCGGCGACGCGACGAGACTCGCGCGCAGGCGAACTTTCGCCCGCCTAATGTGTGTTTTAACCGTTGCGAGGGGAATATCTAAGTCGCTCGCAATGTCGCGATAGGCGATTCCAGTAATATAATATAGTTCGAGCACTTGGCGGTACTTGTCTGGTAGATCGGCAAGGGCGCTGTGCATGCGCACAAACTCATCCCGGCGTAGTAAGCGTAGCTCGGGTGCGATTTCCATGAGCGGTCCGCCGGCGGTACAGGCTAATTTAGATCTATCCGTGAGCATGTTAGCTCGCCTCCGCCGCCTTAGATCGTCGAACGATGCGTTGCGGGCGATGACGAACAGCCAGGGAGCGAATTGTCGGTCGGTACCTAATTCGGGTAACCGGATGAAAGCACGCAGGAGTGTATCTTGCGCGATGTCATCTGCTTCGTTACAGTCATTCGTAAGCCGTTGTGCGATCCGTAAGACGAAAGGCCGGTATCGCTCTACGAGAGCGCCAAAGGCGTCACCGCAACCTGCCCGAGCGGCATCGACCAGCGCGCAATCGTCTCGCAGCCCATTCATAGGGGCGCACGTTCGGCGCGACTCATTTCGAACCTGAGCTGCGTGCCTTTCCGTTGAATGTTCAATCGTTTTTAAACGTTGCGAACCGTCGTCACGTATCGATCCTCCAAACTCCAAAGAGACTCGTTGTTTCGAGTGGTGCGTAAGTAGCTACACCGCCGCAGGAACGAAGGCCCAACCGAATCTCATCGTAGCGCAATCCAGCTTACCGGGGTATCGTGAATTACACGGAGTGCATGGCAGTGGCTCACGCTGTGCACGAGTAATGACGTGCGAACCAACGTCATCATCGGCCGATCGCGATCACGAGCGCTATTTATGCAACATCTAGGTTCTAAACCGGATACGATCGACCATTTCGACAACGCAACATTGCGTAAATGATGTCGTCCTTGCGGCCCAACGCATGCGGAGGTGAAAACGGTGCAGTGACCTTTGCGCCCGCGAAAGGGAACTAAGCCGCAGGGCGAGATGCTAAAACTCGCGCTTCACGCGCGAAACGTTCTTAACTTGTAGGGAGCGAAGCCTCGCTCTGCGTCCTTCTCGCCAATCTCGAACGTCTGGTCGAGCAGCGTTTGCCGATCGAACGCCATGAAGTCCGCCGGCAGCTCTACTAGCGGGCGCACGTAGGCGAGGTAAACGTCGGGAATATCCCGGAGAAACGTCCGCAGCGTGTCCGATTCGTCCCGCGTATGCGCGATGATAGATCGCGGCCGATTTGCGAACTGGCGTCGACCGAGCGACTGCAAGTAGCAATCGCGCATCGCGCCTTCGAGAATTTCACGTTGCATCGTCGAGTACGCGCCTAAGGCGACCTCAATGGCGTTTGCATATGTCGACCTTGTTCCCGTCGTATCGATTAATACGACATCGACGTTTCGAGCGACCGTTCGTGCGATGGCGACGGCCGCGTCGCTACCGACGGCGCCATCGATGTACAGCCCTTCCGTGCCATCGGCCATCGTCAACTTAACCGGGTCGAAAACGATCGGAACCGCGGCGGAGGCTAGCAGCGTTCGGTGCAGTATCGTTTCTGAAGCTTCGCGAACAATGACACGTTCGCCAAGCGTAAGGCGAAACGCGCGCGCAACGGCGTCGGGCAGTTTCCCCTCCATCGCAGGCGGCAAACGATAAAAGTATTCCGGCTGTTGCGTCGTGAGATTCGTAACCGCCCAGACCATGGGAGTAATAACCGGCGCACGGGGGTCCATGTGCTTCGCCATCCAGTTGAGAACGGGTTGTGCTCGAGCGATGCCGCGTTCATGCTTCGTTATGCCGACGGCGAGCTTCATGGCCGCATACACGCGTTCGCCAACAAAACGATGAGGGTGGGTAAGAACGCTGTACGGCCGTTTAAGTTCGATGATATGCTCGCTCGCAATATTCGACCACGCCCGCCGCAGTGCCGAATAATTACCCGTGGCAACGAACCACGCATTGATCGCGCCGATCGACGTACCGCAGACGAGTCCGTACGGTTTTAGCGACTGCCCATCGGCGATTCCGTTTCGTTGAGCGAGGGCGCAGATGAAGCCGGCCTGATACGCACCCCTTGCTCCGCCACCGCTAAGCACGAGTGCGTGCGATGCCGAGTGTTCGGGCTGTTCATCAAGATCGCGAATCGAAGCTCGCGCCGCAGTCGGCCTAAGAGCAGCTCCGCCTGCCACCGCTCCGACCGAAGCGAGGAAGTTGCGCCGGTTACCCTTCACGACGCACCGCCAAGCAGCCTTAGCAGAGCGCGTCTTTGAGAAGCTTGCGAGATGCTTTGCAGTGACCCGTTGAGACCGAGCGACATCGAATCTGTTCCCGCTATGTGGTGACGGCCGCCCGCAGGAAGCACACGTCGCGTTCACGTTTGCTGAATCCAAATTGAACGAGTTGGTTGGCTGGGATAAGTAACGCGTCCGGAAACCGTTTTAAGAAGGCGTAGGAAGAACGTCTCACAAGGCTCGCTTGGCCGATGAGACTATGCGTACTTGTCCATGTTACAACGCGAGTTGCCCCGTTTGATGCTCTTATGGCGCGATCCAAGCGTAATTCCCAGCTGAAACAGCACTTCGTTCGTTACACATCGCGATGCTCGGGCAGCCGTTCTTAAAAACAATCCATTCCGCTTCACAGTGCAACGCAATCTGCTGGAGCAGAGATCGCGTTGCCGCGCGTGCGATCGCTAGCGCAATTATATCGAGCGAAGCGTTCTCAACTACCGGTAGCCAATCATAGCTTCCTTGGATAGTAAGCTTGGAGTCTGCAGCCGCAGGGCGGGCGGTTAACGAGCCGTTAAAGTTCGGTAGTAGAAACGAGGTATGTCTGTACCATGTGAGCTTCAAAGCGGTTCGCCACCGCTTGTGATCGCTTGGGTCAAGCATCACCTCGCAGGAAGGCGCGGAGTCGATTGGCTGCGAGCTCCAAGCGTTTATTGGCCGCGCTTTATCGCTCGCGTTGAAGAACGATTCGGCGAACTCCATGACTGCGCTAGCTGGGCAGAGCGCTAAACGGGACTCATGAAACATTTGCCTTAACCTTTGGCCGGATCCGGGTGTGAGAAGTTTGGCCCGCGTCGTCGCGTGCATCGAGAAATTGTGCTCCCGCGATGAGCTTCAGGTCCCACGCCCGCGGTTAACCACCGGGCCGGCTGGCGTCTTGCATTATAATGAGCGTGTCCATGACTGCTACGATCAAGCCTTCCGGGTCATTGTGCCGAACGTAGTCTGGGCCCGCATGGGCTAAACGTACGTGGCGGTCAATGAATGCCAAGGCGTTTTCCCGTGTCACGGAGCGCCGCTAGAGCGCTGCGATTTTGAATCTTGAACTACCTGATGCGGCAAGACTCTTGAGTGCTTAAGAAGCCCGGTCACGAGTCGCTCGAGCCCAGGAATGCTCGGCGTCGAAAGCGTCATTGGGCTGTCCGGTTTCCCATCGCTCGACATCGGCTTCACTGCTGAAGGACAGTCTGCGGTCAGAAGCGTTTTCTAGATTTCCGGCATACCGGTTTGGATCAACGATCGAGGGCCCTGACGTACGCCTGTGGGCATACTCTTGCTTTGCATCAATGGGTTCTTGCTCGGCCTTGCGGCCCGTCTGCATCATTGCTCAGCCTTCAATCTTAAATCCGTTTCAGTACACGGCTTCTATTTGGTACTGTAGCGCGCCTAAGCGCAACAATCTGTATGAATCTACACAAAAGTGAGCTTGTCCCGATTTCCCGGACA
>CAXTIY010000250.1:3627-5526 GCA_964244215.1 uncultured bacterium | reverse complement strand
TCCGACAAGGTTCGGGTCGGCGACGAGGTGTTCGTCGGCGGCAGTATGTGTTACACGGATGTCGCGGGCGTGTTCGGTGGCAACGCGGCGCGCCTCATCAAGAAAGCGGCGCAGGTCGTGCCGCTACACGGGATCCTGCTCGCGCACGCTCCGTTACTCGCGCTCGCCGCGACTTCACTGCACGGCGTGCTGCGGCTCGGGGACGTCCGGGGCCAACGTATCTGCGTGCTCGGTATGGGCGCGATCGGACAGTTCGCCGCGCGCTTCCTCGTGCGTGCCGGAGCGAAAGTGGCATGCGCCGATCTAAGCGCCGCCCGGCTCGCCGATTCGCCCGACGGCTGCGAGCGACTCGATCTCGGCGCCGCTCCGCTCGATGCCGTTCTGCACGATCTCGACGCGATCGTCGAAGCGACCGGCCATTCCGAAGAACTCGCGCGCTGTGCGCGTGCGCTGCGCCCCGGCGGTACGATCGCGCTGCTTTCATATTACGATGAGTTGCGCACGCCGTACGTCGATTTATTCGTGAAAGAAATCTCACTGCTCGTCGCTCGCGAATGGCAGCATTCCGATCTGCTTGCGGCACGCGATGCGATCGCTTCGGGTGAGATTTCACTCGGGCGCATGGCCGATTACGTCGTCCCGGTTGCCGAGTACGAACGCGCATATCGTACGGCCTTCGAAGACCCCTCCGTTCCGAAAGTGATACTGCAATGGGCGTAAGTAAGAATAGTACCGTCGCATTTTATGGCAAAGGCGGCGCGGGCAAATCGTTTCTCACGAGCATGGTCGCGAAGACGTTGACCGATCGAAACAAGCGCGTCTTGCAGATGGGCTGCGATCCCAAGCACGATAGCGTGGTCACGCATTTCGGAGGCGCGTTTATTCCGACGGTGCTCGGTACGTGGGCGCAGTTCCAAAAAGACGGCCGCGACGACGATCTCGCGCCCGAACACATCATCTTCAAGGGCGACGGCGTTTACTGCATCGAGCTCGGCGGCCCCGAATCCGCCCGCGGCTGCGGCGGTCGCGGCATTACGTTCGGCTTCCAACTTCTCGAGAAGTGGGGGCTGTCCGAGTGGAACTTTAACTACATGCTGCTCGACTTTCTCGGAGACGTCGTATGCGGCGGCTTCGGAACGCCGATCGCGCGCTCGATGGCGGACAAACTCGTTATCGTCTGCAGCAACGAAGGCCAGTCGATGTACGCTGCCAACAACATCGCATCGGCCGTCCGCTATTTCGCCGAGCAGGGTGGCAAGACGCGGCTTCTCGGGCTGTTCGTCAATAAAGACGACGGCAGCGGCAAAGCGGCGCGCCTCGCGGAGTTTCTCGGCGTGCCGGTGCTCGCGTCGTTGCCCGTAATTCCGCAAGCCGAACTCTCTGCTAACGGGTCGCTGCACCCGCTCGTTGCGGGCGCCGTCGAGAAGGTCATCGACGCGATCGATAATCGCGAAGCGATGTTTCCTAATCGCGTCGATTTCCACGAGTTCATGTGCGTGCTTTCGGGCAACGCGGCAACGATGGAAGGCACCGCCGTCTCCTCCGACGAGCTCTGGTCGCTACCGGATCTCGAGCCGGAACTCAAAGCGATACCGAACGGCGGCGCGTTCGATCATCGGTATGTCGAGAGTGAAGACGATGCCGATAAGCTGCTCGTGCCGACGGTCGTTAGTGCGGGCGGATTCGCGGTTCCCTCCGCCGACTGGTAGCGGTTAGCGAAGCTGGTCCGAGCCCGGCCATGCTGGGCTAGGCGTTGCTTGTGATATCTGCTTGGCGGAGGTAGCCGTTTGGATGTTGGTCTCAGCTACGCCGTCGCGTGTGGCGGTGACTCGGACGACGAGTAGTGCGCCGACCGGCGCGAACGTGCGGCATCGTGATGGTCATCACGGCCGGCATTTG
>CAXTIY010000250.1:0-3527 GCA_964244215.1 uncultured bacterium | reverse complement strand
TGCGCCGACCGGCGCGAACGTGCGGCATCGTGATGGTCATCACGGCCGGCATTTGGCCGCACCGCTATACTCCACGCCGGAGGCCTTATGAGTAAGCAAGCGTCGTCGATGTGTCCCGCGTTCGGTGCGATCCGGAATTTATTGCGTATGGAAGACGCAATGCCGATCGTTATTTCTTCCGGCGACGGTTGTATGTACGGGCATACCTTCGTGGCGCACTTCTATGTTGCGAATCGGCCGATTTTCTCACCGGGCGTCTCGTCCACGATGTGGGCAAAAGGTTCGGTCTTCGACGAGCTTAAGGCGATGGCGATCGAGATGGCGGAAAAATATAAGCCGGCCTTGATTCCGATTTGTTCGTTGTGCGTTTCGGATACCGTTGGATTGCCGTTCGAATTGTTGCCGAAGCAGGTCGGCAATACGGAGATCGTTTACGTGCCGTTGCCTGCCTACTCGGTGCATACGCATGCGCGCGCGAAGGATATCGTCGTCGATTCGCTCGTTTGGCGGTTGCCGTCGCAGCGGAAGACGCGAGCGGGCGTGAATTTGATCGGCGAAGTTTTTCCGAGCGATCCGATGAAGATCGATGAGGTTTTGCGGCGCATCGGGACGCACGTCAATACGTCGGTGCCGGGGCCGCGCTGGGCGGATTACGTGGCGATGGTCGACGGCGCGCTCAACGCGCCGCTGCATCCGTTTTACAGCGAGAGCGTGAAGCGGATGAAGATGAAGCAGGGGTTGCCGTTTCTCGAAGGAGCGCCCGTCGGTATCGATGGGACCTATGGTTGGATTAAGGGAATCGGCGAAGCGCTTAAGCTGAACCCGGCCGTTGTTGAGGCGGTCGCGCGGGAAGAGCGCGATAAGGTGATTGCGGCGATGGCCGATTATCCGTTATCGGGGCTGAAGTTTATGGTCGCCGGTTACGAAGGCCATGAGTTCTTGCTCGTTCGGCTGCTGATCGAGGCGGGCGCTGCGGTGCCGTACTTGTCGACGGCGGTCAATAGCAATCCGCTGGCGCGTTCCGAAGAGGCGTGGTTGCGCGAGCACGGCTGTACCGTTTTGTACGGCGCGAATTTCGCGGACGAGATCGGGGCGCTGGAAGATCACGATTACGATTGCGTCATTGGCACGACGCCGCTGTGCGCGCATGCCAAAGAACTCGGCATTCCATCGATCTATTACACGAATGCCATGGCGACTCGGTCGCAGATGTTTGCCGAAGGCGCGAGCGATATTCTGTCGCTCGTCATGTCGACGTATCGTAGTAAGGAACGCTACCACAAGATCGCGAGCTTCTTCAGCGAGACGGGCAAGCCGCAGCGGACGCAGACGTCATGGGCGCCGAAGATCGATCTCACGGAGCACTTGCTCGCGAACGAAGCGTTCGTGACGAAGAGTCGCGACCCGATCGGCGTGCCGAACGGAATAACGACGACGTAATGGGCCTCAAACAAGAGCTGCCGAGCGACGTCGTCAATACACCCGTTCGCTCGCGCGTTACCGACCTCGATCATGCCGGCGGCGACACGGGAGCCATGCAAGTCTTCGCGAGCTTGCGCGACGGCAACGTCGTTCTCGACGGGCCGGTCGGTTGTCACGTGATGCCCGCGGTTGCGGTCATCAATTACACCGATAGCATTCCGTATTTGCAGAACGTGACGTGTTCCGAATTGTCGGAAAACGAAGTTACGATCGCGGGTACGCTCGGCGTGCTCAAAGAGAAAGTCGCCCTCGCGAATACGGAGGGTAAGCAAGTCTTCATCGTCAGTACGCCGATGTCCGAACTGATCGGCGCGGCTTGGACGACGCTCGACGAAGACGTGCTCGGTTCGCCGCTGTTTTTCAACGCACAATCGCTCGATGACGACGAGTGGCATGCGCGGGATCGCGCGCTGCTCTTCTTATGGCAGAATCGCGATCATTTCGTGCGGCCGGCGCACGTGCCGCTGCCTGCCGCGCGCCCGTCGGTCAACATTATCGGGCCGACGTACGGCTGCTTCAATTCGTATAGCGATCTTGCGGAGATCAAGCGGATCGTCGCCGGAATCGGCGTCGAACTCAACGCCGTCTATCCGTTCGAAGCGAACTCGTACGACACGGCGCGCCTTCCGGATGCGGATGCGACGATCGTCATGTATCGTGAATTCGGCGTGTCGCTCGCGCGAGAAGTCGGCTTGCCCGTGTTCTATGCGCCGTTCGGCTTGGAAGAGACGACGGCTTTCGTGCTCGGCCTCGGAGCCACGCTCGGGCGTACGGCGGAAGCCGAAGCGTTCGTGAAACTCGAAAAGCAGACGACGCTCGCGGCGTGGCACGACATTTGGCGTTCGACGCACAGCGATTTCTTCGCGAACAGTCCGATCGCGATCGTCGCGCCGCCGAGTTATAAGGACGGGCTCGAACGCTATCTCGGTGGCGAGCTCGGTTTACCGATCTCTTACAGCGCGTATCGTACGGGGCCGCAGAGTGCGCCGAGCGAGGCGGTTCGTGCGGCGCTCGCGGACGCGAGCCCGAGCCCGATGCTAATCTTCGGATCCATCAACGAACGGATGATCATCGCGCAAGAGAAGTTGCCGTCACGTTTCTATCAGGCGTCGTTTCCGGGAGCCGTGGTGCGACGTGCGACGGGAACGCCGTACGTGGGTTACGCGGGCGCGGTGTGGCTCTTGCAGATCGTATGTGAGATCTTATTCGATACGCTATTCGCTAATCTGCCGACTTCGTACGCGCCGCCGCAGCAAGCGCAGAAGCCGACGGCGGAAATCATGCGCGAAGCGCACGGTATCGTCGCCGAAGCGGGCAAAGGCCAGAATAGTGCCCTCACGTGGACCGACGAAGCGAAGGCGCTCGCGGAGAAAGCCGTCAAGCGCGTCCCCTTCTTCGTTCGCGTCTCGGTAACGAAGAAGCTTCGCAGTGAAGCAGAACGCCTGGCGCGCGAGCGTAACGTGCCGGTGGATCGAGCGATCGTGGAAGAGATCGTTGCGGCGTACGCTCCGAATCGATAGGCGCTTCGGATGCCGTCCGTTCCGCCGCTCGTCTTATTTGCGGCGGCGCTGCTGCGCATACCGGCTCGGCGCATACGCGCGCTCGGAGCGGGCGACCAGGGTGCGTTACGCGATTGGCTCGCGAACGAATCCGTCACTCGGCTCGAGGACGCCCGCCGTGACGCGCGCGTGGCGTTCGAGAAGCTCGAAGCGCTCGGCGGGCGCGTGGTCGCGCTTGGCGACCCGGATTACCCGGCCGGCTTGCGTGAGCTTAGCGACCCGCCGCCCTTCTTGACGGTGCTCGGAACGTTACCGGCTCGCAGTCGCTGGCGCGAAGGAACGGCAATCGTCGGAACGCGGACACCGACCGACCCCGCCCTTGCGGCCGCGCGGGCACTGGCGGCCGTGGCGCCTGGTCCCATCGTGAGCGGGCTCGCGCGGGGCATCGACGCGGCGGCCCACGAAGGCGCGCTCGCCGCAGGCACGCCGACGCTCGCCTATGTCGGCAACGGGCTTGCGACGACGTATCCGCCGGAGCACCGGGAG
>CAXTIY010000249.1:0-5527 GCA_964244215.1 uncultured bacterium | reverse complement strand
GGCACCCCACAACCAGTAATAGATCCCGCCGCGCGGATCGGCGCGACGCTCTACACGATCGCGATACGATTTACGGCCCTGCCGTACGTAACGCGTGCCGCGCAGTTCGTTCGGCAAGAGATTGGGCACGTTCACGTTGAGCAGCGTTAAGCGCGGTAAGCCGTCCGCGAGTATCTGGCGCCCGAGCTTCACGGCGACGCCGGCGGCCGTTTCCCACGCATGCGCGCGATCGAGCTTCGGCCAACTCGCCGCAAGCGAAACGGCCATGGACGGCACTCCGATAATCGTGCCTTCGAGCGCCGCCGCTACGGTGCCGGAATAGTTTACATCGTCGCCGACGTTGGCGCCGCGATTGATGCCGCTCACGATAAGCGACGGCATGCCGCCGCTTAAATCGAACGCGCCGATAACGACGCAGTCGGCGGGCGTGCCGGAACAACGATACGTCGGAACCGCTCGGCCTTTAACCTCATTCGCGCGCACCGGCGACTTAATAGAGACTTGATGGCCCACGCCGCTATTGTCTTCATCCGGCGCGACGACGGTCACGTCGCCGAGTTCGCGTAGCGCTTCGGCGAGCGCCACGATGCCGGGGCTCGCATAGCCGTCATCGTTCGTAACTAGTATCTTCGGCCGCTGAGATTCGCTCATTTAACGCAGGTTCTGTCTCCGGACGAGCCGCTACTGTAGAGCGCTTACTTGCGATGCCTAGAACCCGGTCGGGCTATGCTCGACTTTCGCAATCACCGCGCCGACGAAGCCCGTAACGAGGACGCCCGCCGGCCGCTATGCGCTTAAGCGATTCGACGCAGTCGAATCCAGCTAGGAAACCGCTTGTGCCAGCACGTCGTCCCACGCAGCGAGAAAGCGCGCGAGCCCGTAGCGCTCGACTACGTGGATACGCGCGCGCTGCCCGAGATCGCGGGCGGCTTCGGGTTCTGCAATCAGGCGACGCACGGCGCGCACGAGTTCGCCGATGTCGTTCGAGACGATACCCGCCGCGGGCGGCACGGCATACGGCACTTCGGTCGTAGCGAGCGCCACGACCGGCATGCCGCAGGCCATCGCTTCCAGCAGCGCGAGCCCGAGCGACGTCCAACGGAACGGATGCAGATACGCGCGGCGCAGCGCGATTTGCGTATGCAAATCGTCCATCGCTAGATCGCGCGGCGTGCCGATGCCGAACCGGTCGAGCGGCGCGGCCTCGCGTTCGAAGCGCGGCAAGAGATCGGTTCCGGTGACGCGCGCGCGTCGCTCCGCTTCGTTGATGACCACGGCCACGCGTTCGAGTTCGCCCGTGTAGCGGTATCCCGGATCCGGAATTCCGTGTTCGATAAGCCGCGTAGCCGTGTTACCGCAATCCCAAAACAGCGCGTTGAAGTGCGTTACGTGAACGATCGTCAGATCGCTGCGATCGGCGAATGGATGCCGCAGCTCGTTGATACGCCCCTGTGGCGCGTTGTGCTCGAGGTAGATAAGCGGAACATCCCTGCCGAGGCTGCGCGCGCCGAGGTAGCGGGGCGCATCTTCGACGTCTTGCGGACGTTGCGCGACGACGATATCGATGCTTAAGGCGGCCGCCTCTTCCGGCGTTACGTTACGAACGGTAGCCGGCCATTCGGCGCGACGACCGCCCTGCGTCTCTCCCGGTCCCACGGGCAACAAATAGCGATGCTCGCCGCGCACGAACGCGTCGAGCCAAGACCCGTGCACGTGCCGGATCAAAATATTGAGCGGTTTCACGCGCCCGACGTCAACTGCGATTTAATTTGCGAGGCGAGCGCGGGCGTCATGCCCTTCACCGCCGCGATCTCATCGACGCTCGCACGTTTGATCGCGTTCACGCTTCCGAACGTCACGAGCAAACGCTTGCGCCGCACCGGCCCGACGCCCGAGAGCGCATCGAGCGCCGATTGCGTCATCGCCTTCCCGCGCCGCAAACGGTGATACTCGACGGCGAAGCGGTGCGCTTCGTCGCGCACGCGCATGATTAGATGTAAACCGGGAGACCCGGGCGCGAGCACGATCGGCTCGGAGCTGCCGGGCACGAAGAGCCATTCGTGCTCCTTCGCTAAACCCGCAATAGGGATGCCCCAAAGATCGAGCTCTTCGAGCACCTCGACGACGGCGCTGAGCTGGCCTTTGCCACCGTCGATCAGCAGCAAATCGGGACGATGATGGAAGCGCTCTTTGCGTAGTAATTGCGCCTCAAGTTTCGCCGCGCCGTCCGCAGCGTCTGCGACTTCCACGATGCTCGCAGGATCGTCTTCACCGGGCGCGTTCGTATCCGCGCGCAGGTAACGCAGCCGCCGCCGTAACGTTTCTTGCATCATCGCGAAATCGTTCGGGCCGCGATCGTAGCGAATTTTGAAACGCCGGTAATCGCTCTTCTTCGCCCGGCCCTCGACGAAGACGACCATCGATGAAACGGGATTCGTGCCTTGAATGTTCGAGATGTCGTAGCACTCGATGCGATGCGGCACGTCCGGCAGATCGAGCGCGGTCGCGAGTTCGCTCAGGGCTTGCGCGGAAGCCGACTCCTGCGTTTCTTGATGTGCGAGGAAAGCTTTGAGATTGTTTTCCGCGTTCTCGCAGACGAGCCGCATGTAATCGGCACGCGGGCCGCGCTGCGCGCGCAGCACGCGCACGCGTTGACCTTTGAGATCGGAGAGCCACGCTTCGATGATTCCGCGATCGCGCGGTAACGCGAGCACGAGCACTTCCTTCGGAATAACGGCCTGCGCGACCGGGCGCCGCGCGCGTGACTTCAGCGCTACCGGGACTTCGTTATCGCGCGCTTCGCGTAACGCGAGCGGCGAGAAGCCGTCACCAATGCCGGAAGCTGCGGCCCCGCCCGCGCGCGCCGTGTAGAATTGGGTGAAGAACTCGGCGTACAGCTCCTCATCGCTTTGATCGGTCACGCCGTCGAGGATGAAGTGCTCCTGGCCCATCAGCTTGCCGCGCCGCACGAAGAACACTTGCATGCACGCCTGTCCTTGCGCGCGCGCCGAAGCGATCAAATCCATATCGATGCGCGAACGCCAAACGACTTTTTGGCTTTCCGTCACGCGCCTTACCGCGACGATGCGATCGCGCAAACGCGCCGCGGCTTCGTAGTTCATCCGATCCGCGGCGTCGGCCATCTCTTCGTTCAAACGCGCGAGCAAACGGTCTTGCTGACCTTCCAGAAACAGCACGACTTCATCGACGAGCGAATCGTATTCGGGTTCGCTCTGATAACCGACGCAAGGCGCGAGACAGCGTTTGATGTGGTACTGCAAACACGGCCGCTTGCGCTTGCCGTCGATCGGCTCGCGACAGGTGCGTAGCGGAAAGACGACGCGCACGAGATCGATAAGTTCGCGCAGCCCGTGCGCGTTCGTGTACGGGCCGAAATAGCGACCGCCGTCGTCGCGCACGACGCGCGTGAACGTCACGCGCGGATACGGTTCGTTCGTAACCTTGAGATACGGATAGCGTTTATCGTCGCGCAACCGCACGTTGAACGGCGGCTGATGGCGCTTGATGAGATTGGCTTCGAGGATGAGCGCTTCGATCTCGTTGTTGACGACGATCCAGCGCACGTCCACGACCCGCTCGACCATACGTGAGGTACGATACACGTGCGCGGCAGAATCCTGGAAATACGAACGCACGCGGCTGCGCAGCGAGATCGCTTTTCCGATGTAGAGAATGCGCTGCGCCGCCCCGAGCATGATGTACACGCCGGGCGAATCGGGCAGCTGGCCGAGCGTGTCTTCGAGCGTCCGCGGCGGCGCTGCGCCGGAATTCATTTGACGGTCGAGATCGCGTCCGCCGCGGCATCGAAGGCGGCCCTGGCTTCGGTCTGCGCGCGTTGCGCATTACCGGAAACGTACGCGTCGAGCGCGGCCCGGTAATGTGCTTTGGCGCCATCGAGATTGCCGCGCGAAATCTGGCCCGCAAGGTCGATTTCCTGTCTCGCGACGACGAGGCTCGGTGAGAGCGGAACGCCGTTTTCGACGATCGGCACGCCCGCAGTCGAGGGAAAGACCCCGGCTGCGTTCTGCCCGGGCCGAGCGGGAGCCACGGGCAGGGGGCCCGGGTACGGCGTGGCCGCGAGCGGGGGCGACGCGGCCGGCGTCATCGCCATCGCTTGCGCGGTATGCGCCGCGGCGAGCGCTCCTGAGACGTCGCCCATGCGAGCCCGCTGCAGCGCTTGAACGTAGGCGAAGTTCGCCGCTGCGGCAGCGGCCGGGTTCGCCGAACCGGCACGGACGATCGCGCCGTAAGCGCCTGTCAGCCCTCGGCCGAGCGGTGTCGTCGGGAGCGGCGGCGGGGCGAGCGGCGGAAGTGCGGGCCGTGGCACGGCGACTGCTCTCAGGCCCGGCCCCGGAAGCGTTTGCGGGCCGGCCGGTGCCGCGAGCAGCACGGCGAGCGTGCTAGATAACGCGGCTGCTGCTACGCGCCCGTACGACCTGCGCGATAATGGCGACCACGACGATGAGCGCCACAAGCCCGATAAAGACGAACGAAAACTTATGTATTTGCGGTGTAATTTCATCGAGATGCCGTCCAAAAATACTTCCGATCCATGCGAGTCCAAAACAGAAGACCGCCGAACCTGCCGCAGTGTATGCGACGAAGTAGCGTTTCTGCATCCGTGAGACGCCCGCCGGCAGCGCCGAGACGCCGCGCACGAACGGCAGAAACCGGCAAACGAACACGACGACGTTCCCATACCGTTCGTAGAAATTGTGAAACGAGTCGAGTTTCTTCTCACTGAGCTTGAGCATGCGCCCGTAACGAGCGACGAACGGTCGCCCGCCGGCATAGCCGACCGCATAAAGGATCGAGCCGCCGACGACTTCTCCGACCGTCGCGACGAGAGCAGCGAGCCAAACGCTCGAGAGATGACCCGTTGCCGCGAGCGCACCCGCCGCCGGCACGACCAGCTCCGTGCCGACCGGGATGCCCATGTTGCCGAGCATCATTACGAAGAAAAGCCCCGGGTAGCCGGCCGTATCGATTATATTGAGAAAGATCTGGGTGAAATGCTCCACGTATAACCGGCTACTCCGCTGGCGCTTGGAAGTTTCCTAGAAAGCGGCTCAACAGTTCGGCGGCGAGACCCCCCTCAGTGATGATTGCTTCGAAGAGATGGACGGGCTCGAGCGGCGTCGGGGCCGCAATGGTGGCATCGGCCGTTCGGATGACGCGACTGACGCGCGGGGTCATTAAGATCCCCTCCCACAGGTGCTCGTCGCCCGTACCGATCGCTCGGCGAAGATCGGCCACGACGTCTGCGGAGGTTGCGCCGGAAGCTGCCAAACGCACTTCAATTCGCGGATCGTGCTCTTCGAGCAATGCGAGTAAGAGATGGCCGACCCCAACGTAATAATGGTTGTGGTTTCGGCACGCTTGCTCGGCGGAACGCAGGACGCGATTTGCCGCCGGACTGAACCGAGTGAACACCGTATGGGGCCCTTGCACGTTAGACTGGTCGGGGCGGCAGGATTTGAACCTGTGACCTCTGCGTCCCGAACGC
>CAXTIY010000248.1:0-5532 GCA_964244215.1 uncultured bacterium | reverse complement strand
TAGTGCAGCGTTTGACCCGGCATCGCCATGAGGCCGATCGAGTCGTCGGCCGGGGCGTTCGGCGAAATGGAGAGCCCATGAAAGTGCAGGCTCGTCATGTTGAGCGGCTCTACGCTCGAGGCCGGCAAGTCGTTCGCGTACGTATAGCGGATCGTGTCGCCGGGTGCGACGCGCACGGTCGGCGGCACGAAGGCGCCGGCGTAGTCGATGCCGGGGCCGCCCGTCGCCGGATTTACGGCGGCGCGTAACGACACGTTTGCGACGCCCGCGACACTTTTGATCTCGGGCGGATTCGCGAGATCTGCGCCGAGCGGCGTGGCGACGGTGCCCGGTACGCTCGGGCTAGAGGACGAGCCTCCATCGGAAATACCGCATCCGGCGGCCGTCAAAGCTGCAACGGAAAAAACGATCGTGATTTGGGCGCGCATAGGCCTCACTCGATTTAGGAATGGCTAACTCTCTTGCAAGTCATTCCTTATTTCCTGTAAAGTGTCGCCTAATGAAGAAAAAAACGCAGCGGATTATCCCGAGCGCTTCCAACGTCGTTCGTTTCGGAGCGTTCGCGCTTATTTTGGCCCTCGTAATGCTGAGCGCGAGCGACGCTGCGGGTGCGGCTGCACCGACGGCGCGAACGATTGTTTCGGGCGCCGTCACTTCGACCGACGGTAGCGCCGTCGCGGGAGTCCGGCTCGTCTTCACGGGATCTGGCCCCGACGTAAGCGCGACGAGCGATCGCGCGGGCCGCTTTCATATCACGTTGCTTCCCGGAACGTATGCCGTAACGGCAACGGCGAGCGGCTACACACCGCTCGTCCGCCAGACCGTGACGGTCGCATCGAACGCGTCGGTGCTCGACTTTTCGCTCGCACACGCGCAAGTGTCGTCGCTGACGGTGATCGGCTCCGTCCGCGCCAACGGCCGTCGTGCGCTCGATACCGCGCCCGGCCCGACGCTCGATATCAACGCGCAAACGCAAGCGGCGCGCGGCGTGACGCGCGTGAGCGACATCTTGGCGAATCAGATTTCGACGACGGTCGTTCCGGCGATCGGCGGCGGCATGAACGCTCCGGCCGTCGTCGCCGTGCGCGGTCCCGATCCGAGCGAAACGCTCGTCGATATAGACGGCCATCAAGCGAACAACGGCAGCACCGGAGATTTCGATCTTTCGTTACTCGATCCGGCGGATTTGCAAAGCGTGCAAGTCATCTATGGGATCGCCCCGTCGTCGCTCTTCGGTCCCAACACCCTCGGCGGCGCGCTCAACGTGCGGACGCTCGAGCCGACCGCGCAGCCGCACGTGCTCGAACGTATCTCGGGCGGTACGAACGGCACGTTCGCCGGAACGCTTTCGACCACCGGAACGGCCGACCGCTTGGGTTACGCGTTTTCGATCCATCGTCTGACGTCGGCCGGCGACGTGCACGATACGCCGTTTCCGGCGACCAATAACGCGAGCGACGCGAGCGCGGGCACGAGCAACGTCGGGGACTCGCTCGATGCGACCTCGACGATTGCGAAGTTACGCTATTCGCTCTTTAACGGTGCGGGGTTCGTCGGCGTATCCTATCGCGGGCAATCGGTCTATCGCGATCTTTCGGCAGCACTTTCGTCTATTCAAGATACGTCCGTGCCGGGAGCGTCGACCACGTATAGCAATTCTGCGGGTTCGTCGATCCTCTCCGATAACGCCGCCTACGGGCTCGACGCACAGATTCCGCTCGGCCGTCGTAGCGCCGCAGGCCTCGCCGAAACGAGCGTAACGCTGCGGCATCAAACTTCGCTCGTGCATCAATCGGTCGACGGTCCGGGCACGGGTACGACGCCCTATCTTTATAACGATCGCGACCTGATCGGCGACGACACGCTCGAAATCCAACATCTGTTGCCGCGCGGAACGCTTTCGATGAAGCTCGCTCTCACGGACGAAGATCTGACGACCAACGTGATTGCGGGGAATTCGAGCGTTACGACCTCGGGCGCTTTGCGTGCGGCATCGCAGAATAGACTCCGTGCGCTCGACGACGACGACGGTCCGACGCTTACGACGGCACCCGATCTCGGCGTCGTCTATCTCGGCCAGACGCAACGCTCGGTCGGATTACGCTACGCGGCCGAACCGACCTCGAAGCTGCACTATTCTCTTGCGACCTACTTCAGCAATTACTCGACCTTCGGGCACAGCATCGATCCGCGCTTCGGTTTCGTCTGGACGCCGACTGCGGATTCGGCGGTGCGGTTATCCGTCGGTTCGTCGTTCGAATCGCCGACGCTGCCGAGCTTTATCGTTCCCCGGGCGTTACCCGCCGCGGCTGCCGGTTACATCCATATTGGTAATCCGAATTTAACGGCGGAACGCGCGACGGCTTACGACGCGGGCTACGAGCATACGTTTCGGATTCCCGAGCACCCGCTGACCGTGTCGCTCGATCTGTATCGCACAAATCTCCATAACGGCGTCGCGCTCTACACCCCCCGTGCGCCGTGTTTGCCCGGCGTCGATTACGGTAGCACGCCGCCGTGCATCAGTTATCCGGTCAACGTGGCGCGCGAAGTGTATCAAGGCGTCGAGCTGCGTACCGATTTGCGGCTCGCACCGGGTACGCGTCTAGGCGTAAGCTACGATATCGACAGCGTTTACATAGCGGGCGCGCCCGGTGGGGGCGCCGGCAACATCGTTCCGTTCCAACAGCAGCAGGGGGTTCCGCTGCACAAGTATTCGTTCGATCTCGAACACGACCAGAATACGGGTTTCTCGTATCACGCAGGTCTCTTATATGAAGGCGCTTATAACGAAACGAACCTCGGATCGTACGCGTCGCTGCGCGCGGGCGCGACGTGGCATCTTCGCGGCGGTACGGATCTCGGCATCGACGGAACCAACCTGACCAACGCCTACGCCTTCAAATATACACGCGTCGGCGGGGGCATACCGTACGGCGGCCTCGGCGGCGCGGGCTTGGGACCCGTTCCGACCAACGCCATTCCACTCGCGCCGTCGCAAATAACGATCAGCCTCTCCCACCGCAGCTGATACGCTCGCGCGCTAAACGGTCTCCCGACGGCGCGCGAACGGAAACGCTTGTGGCTGCACGAGAACGATCGTCCGGTGCGAGACGCGCAGTAAACCGACGTCCGCGAGCACGCTGAGCTCTTTGGTCAGCGTCTCGCGGCTCGTGCCGATGAGATCGGCGAGATCTTTGTGCGTGAGGCTCAGTCCGATGCGTAACGTGCCGTCGTCTTCGGGAACGCCGTGTTCGGCCGCGAGCCGGCCCAGTACGTCGACGAGGCGTCCGGGTACGCTCTTGCCCGCGAGCTCCGTGAGTTCGCGTTCGAGCGACGAGAGTCGCTGCCCGATGCCGCGCGCGAAGTGGGCGGCGGTCACGGCATCGGCATGTAAGCGCCGCTCGAACGAGACGGCGTCGACGCGGCACACGTCGCCCGGGTCGAGCGCGATCGCGCTCGTCGAACGTCGCGCGCCGTCGGTCATCCAGGAGAGTTCGCCGAAGATATCGCCGGGGTTCCGTATGCCGACGATCGATTCGGCGCCGCTCGCACTCGTGCGCACGATCTTCACGCGTCCGCTGTCGACGACGTAGATGCAGTCGGCGGGATCGCCTGGTGTGTAGACGAAGTCGCCGCGCACGACGCTACGCCGCCGCGCATCCGCGAGCAACGCGTCGCGCCGCGCCGTACCGAGATCGAGAACGTTCATTTACCGCCTCGTAGCGCGCGCCCGGGCCGTGCGTCCGTCGTTTCACCGCGGCGCACGACGGCCCGACCGTTCACCCAAACGGAGTCGATACCGATCGGATACGAATAGGGCCGTTCGTAGGTGGCCGTATCGACGATCCGATCCGGATCGAAGAGCACGAGATCGGCGTACGCGCCGGGCACGATGCGGCCGCGCTCGGCGATGCCGAACGTGTCGGCCGCAAGCGACGTCATGCGTCGAATCGCTTCACCGAGGGCGAGCGTGCGGCGACCGCGCACGTAGCGTCCGAAGACGCGCGGAAAACAGCCGAACGTGCGCGGATGCGGTAAGCCTTGCGCCGTGGGACCGTCGACGGCGCGCGCCGACGCATCGCTGCCGATCGAAACGAAATCGGCGGAGATGACGGTCGCGACGTCGTCTTCGCTCATCGCGAAGAATATCGCCGTCACCGCGAGTCGCTCCTCGACGAGCAAACGCAATGCTGCGCGCGGCGGTGAGAGCCGCCACATGCGCGCGATCTCGTCCAGGCGCATGCCGGCGAGCTCGGCGTTACGCTCGCTGCCGGCGGTGGAGATGAGAATGTCGTGCCATTCCGCGTCGTCGCGATCGAGTTTGAGCCGCAGCGCGAGCGCCGCCGCGGTCTCCGGGTCCGCGAGACGCGCGAGCGTCGCTTCCGTGCCGCCAGCGGTTGCATCCGGCGGTAAGATCGTATCGAGATCCGTGCACATCGCAACGTACGGATAGACGTCGGCAGCAACGTCGTTGCCGCGCGCGCGAGCCTGCGCGATCGCGTCGAGCGACCGATGGACTTTGCCCCAGTTCTTTTTGCGGGCAGCCTTGTGATGCGAGAGTTGCACCGCGACTTCCGCGCGCTGCCCGATGTCGAGCGCTTCTTCGACCGCTTCGAGCAGCTCGTCGCCTTCGTCGCGAAGATGCGTGACGTAACGCGCGCCGCCCGCCTCGCGCGCCGTGCGAGCGCAGGCGACGAGTTCGGTCGTATCCGCATAACGCGACGGTATGTAAATGAGGCCGGTCGAGACGAAGAGCGAGCCTTGTTCGATCGTTTCTCTCACTAAATCGCATTCGGCGCGCAGTTCGTGCGTTTCGAGACGTCCGTCGCGGTCGCCCGTGACGATGCGGCGCGTGGTTCCGAGGCCGACGAGCGTTGCGACGTTGAGCGCCACGCCGCTGCGTTCGACCGCGGCGAAAAATTCGTCGAGGTTACGCCACTCTGCCGTCGCATTGCGCTGCGGCGCGCACGACGTACCGCAATTTCCGCCGATCTCCGTCGTAACGCCCTGCCGAATCTTCCCGACGCAGCGGCCGTCGGTGAGCCATAGTTCGTCCGAATGCGAATGGACGTCGATGAAACCGGGCGCGAGCGCGAGGCCGCGTCCGTCGATGCGTTCGTACGCCTCGCGCTCTGCAAGATCGCCGATAAGTGCGATTCGGTCGTCGACGATTGCGAGGTCGGTCACGATCGGATCCGCTGCGATGCCGTCGTACACGCGCGCGCCTTCGATGACACTACCGAGCATAGGCGAGTTTAGGCTTAGTTGCCTCGGGTACGAACAACTTGCACGCTAGTAGCACATTTCGCCGCCCGTGCCAAGGGGTATTCCAATGGCCGACAAGCCTTCGAAAGATTCGCCGCAAGAAAAATCGACAAGTGGCGAAATGTCGGTTCGCGAAGCCGGTAAGAAGGGCGGCGATACCGTGCGAGAACGTTACGGTCCGAGCTTTTACGAAACGATCGGCCGCAAAGGTGGTCAAGCAACGCGCGAGCGTCACGGCGCGCAGTTCTACGAGGCGATCGGCCA
>CAXTIY010000247.1:0-5537 GCA_964244215.1 uncultured bacterium | reverse complement strand
AGCGGACCCAACATGGGCGGCAAGACGGTCGCGCTCAAACTCCTCGGGCTCTTCCTAACGATGACCTATTGCGGCATGCAGCTGCCGGCGGAAGAAGGAACGACGATCGGCAGTTTCGATTACCTCGGGTGCGACATCGGCGACGAACAGTCGATTGCGGAAAACGCATCGACGTTCTCCGCGCATCTGCGGCGCCTGCGTACGATCGTCGAGGCCTCGGGGCCGCGTTCGCTCGTCCTGATCGACGAAATTGCGAGCGGCACGGAACCCGCTTCGAGCGCGTCGCTCGCGATCGCGCTCGTCGAGCATCTGCTCGCGCGCGGAGCCCGCGGTGTCGTCACGACGCATAGTACGGAACTTAAGCTGTTCGCACACGCGACGCCGCACGTGCAGAACGCGAGCGTTCGCTTCGATCCGCACACCTACGAGCCGACCTACGAACTCGATCTCGGTTCGCCCGGTCAATCGCTCGCTTTTCCTCTCGCGCGCACGCTCGGGCTCGATCCATCGATCGTCGTTCGTGCCGAAACGCTGCTTTCGGAGAACGAACGCGATTACGACCGCGCCCTCAGCGAACTCGCCGTTATTCGCGCGCAAGCTGCGGCCGAGCGCGATGCGCTCGCGCGCGAACGAACGCTGACCGCTTCGCTCGAAGCGACCGCCCGCAATCGCGGCGAAGCGCTCGAACGCGAGCGGCGGACGCTCGCGATGCAAGCGGACGAACGGCTCGGCCGCGCGCTCCGCGAGTTTACGGCGGAACTCGAGCGCCGGCAACGCGACCGCGGCGGTCGTGCGAAAGTAACGTCGGGCCAAGCGTCGCTGCTCGGTCGCGTCCTCGAAGACGTGCATCGCGATCTCGGCATAAAAGCGAAGCCCGCGCCGAATCCGAACGCCGTGCAACCGAAGAAGGCGACGGTCTCCGTAGGCGATCGCGTTTTCGTGGATTCGCTCGGCAGCGACGGCGAAGTCGTCGAAGATTACGGTGACGGCGTCCTCGTCGCGATCGGCGCGATGAAAACGGTCGTGCCCAAGCGCGGACTCCGAGTGACGAGTGTAGCGCAGAGCTCCGCGGAGCGACCGCGGGCACGCGCCCGCACGGGCGAGGCGACGCTCGAAGCTGCGAGCGGCGCGCGCACCGAACTCGACGTGCGCGGGAAACGCTTCGTCGAAGCGGAGCCCCTGGTCGATAAGTGGATCGACGAATCGTCGCTCCTGGGCATGTCGCCGCTACGGCTCATTCACGGCAAGGGAACGGGCTTGCTCGGACGCGGTCTGCAGCAGTGGCTTAAGGAGCGCACCGGCGTCGGCGAGATTCGATACGGTAACGCCGACGAAGGCGGTAGCGGCGTAACCGTCTTCGAGCTCGCTTAATCGCTTAATCGCTTAACCCATTGAGCGCCTTCAGCGATTCGGCTACGCTCGCAAACTAAATGACTTGAAGACCTTCGATTTTTCCGGCCGCATCCGTTACGAATCGAAGTGCGATCGTCTGGGAGCCCGTCGTGAACGTCGCCGTGTAATTATAGATATTGTACACTCCGTCGACCGCTTTGCCGTTAAAGACGAGCACGGTTAGCGGGCCGAGCCGGCCGAATTGCGCGTGCATGTTCGACATGACGCTCGCCGTCAGGGCGGAGTCCATCGGTGCGGACAGGGCGCCGCGATCGACGGTGCCACGCTGCAAGCCGCCGACGAACGTGCGCAGCAGTTGGGTAATGCGCGGGTCGGCGGACGCCGCGACCTCGGCCTTGGCGCGCTGTTCCGCCGCAGCGAAGGCGACGTAATCCGTCGGCGTCAGCGCGGCCAAGATCTGGTTTTCGACCCGCGACGTATCGAAAGCAAACGAATTGCCGAGGACGACGACGCCGAAGCCGTTCGCCGGCAACATTTCGTCGACCGTGGCGAAGCCTGGCAGGCCGCCATGATGGCCCACGAGTTGATCCGCGCCGAACGGTCGCAGCGTCATGCCGAAGCCGTAGCCTCGCCTATCGCCGCCGGCCGAAATACCGCTCGTCGCCATGCGCGCGAACGTCGCCGCTCGGACGAGCTTGCCGGCCATGAGCGCGATGTCGAACCGCGCGAGATCGCTCGCCGTCGTAACGACGTCGCCTCCCGCATACGTCCAAGACGGATCGAGGCTCGCGGCTCGCGTATCCTTGGCATCCGCATACCCCGTGGCGACCGGTACGCCTACCGGCGCCGGACCGAACGTCGTCTGCGTCATGCCGGCGCGTTTTAGGATGTTTTCCTTTTCATACGTCGCGAGCGGCTGCCCCGAAATCTTCTCGACGATGAGCCCGAGCAGGACGTAACCCGTATTACTGTAGCTGAAGCGGGCGCCCGGCGTAAATTCGAGCGGCTGGGCGGCAACGGCACTTAGGATACTTTGCGGAGTGGTCGCGTTCGCCGTCGCGCCGCTCCGAAGCGCGGCATCGAGATAATTCGGGATACCGGACGAGTGCGTCAGCAACTGTCGCACCGTCACGTCTTTCGCGTGCGGCGCGTTCGGCAGATAGGTCGCAAGAGAGTCGTCGAGTTTCATTCGCCCGCCGTCGACGAGCTGCAAGACGGAGACCGCCGTGAAAATCTTCGTGATCGAGCCGGCTCCGAAACGCGTCGCCGCCGTCGCCGCCGTGTTCTTGGCGACGTCGCTCGTGCCGACCGCTCGGGCATACACGATCGTACCGTTTTCGACGACGGCGACCGAAACTGCGCGGGCACCGGCCGAGCCGCCGTCGCTCCCTGCCGCGAGTGCCGCGTCGAGGCGGGACGTTAGGGCGGGGTTGAGTGCGAGCGGTTCGCTCGCCGCCGCCGCTGGTGCCGCGGGCATGAGCGCGAGCGCGAGCGCCAAGGCGATCGAGCCGCCGCGCCACGCCCGGAATTCGCTCGTACGGCGAGCGTGAAGAAGAGAATGTACCACGTCATTGCGCTTCGCGAGGCCCGGCGCGCGTTCCGGGGAGGCGAATGCGTGGAGCGACCGAACGGCCCGTCTTCGTCATGGTGAAGAACCCCGAAATGGTCGCGGAGCAAGCGGCGCTTCTCGTCGCCGGATGCGATCACGTCGAGACGGCTACCGAACTCGCGGAGCGGATCGCCTCGAAAGGGCGCTTGACGGTAAAACTCGGCATCGATCCGACCGGTTCGTTCTTGCATCTCGGGCACGCCGTCGTGCTGCATAAGATGCAGCAATTCGTCGCATACGGTCACCGCGTTATTTTGCTGATCGGCGATTTCACCGCGCGGATCGGCGACCCGTCGGGCCGTAACGATACGCGGCCCCCGCTTACGGATGAGATGATCGCCCAAAACATGCGCGATTATCGCGAGCAAGCGGGCAAGGTGCTCGATCTCGAGCGGATCGAGGTCATGTACAATTCGACGTGGCTCGCACCGCTATCGCTCGGCGATTTAATCGGCTTGATGGCGCAGACGACGGTCGCGCAGATGTTGGCCCGCAACGATTTTTCGGAACGGTATGCGGCCGGCGTGCCGATCGCCTTGCACGAGTTTCTCTATCCGATCGCGCAAGCGTACGATAGCGTGGCGATGGAAGCCGACGTGGAACTCGGTGGCTCGGATCAACTATTCAATTTCCTCGTCGCCCGCGACTTTCAGCAACGAGCGGGGCAGCGCAAGCAGATTTGTATGACGGTCCCGATTCTCGAAGGCACCGATGGCGTCGTTCGCATGGGTAAATCGAAAGGCAATTACATCGGGTTGACCGAGCCCGCATCCGAGCAATTCGGCAAGCTTATGAGTCTGCCCGACGGCATGCTCCCGCGGTACGCCGAATTCGCGGATTTTCAAGCCGCCGACCGAGTCGAGGGGCTACGGCGCGCGCTTGCCGACGGTGGCGTTCACCCGATGCTCGCGAAAAAAGACCTCGCGACGTCGATCGTCGCGCGCTACCATGGCGCCGCCGCAGCACGCGCCGCGCGCGAACGATTCGAGTCTACGGTGCAACGCGGAGAACAACCGGCGGATATGCGCGAGGTCGTACAGGGCGATTGGCGCACGTTCGGCGATGCGCTCGTGGCTTGCGGGTTCGTCGCGAGTAAACGCGAAGCCGAGCGGTTAACTGCGGGTGGGGGCGTTAAGCTCGACGGTCAGGTAATCGGCGACGCACGGCAGCCATGGCGTGCACGCGTGCCGGCCGTGCTCTCCGTCGGTACGCGTCGCTTCGTACGCATCGTTTCATCCGAAGGAGCATGATCGCAATTGGCAGCCCATAAGGCCGTAAAATCCCCGCCGCCAAGAACGTATACCCCGCGCGAAGCGCTCGGCGTGCAAACGATTACGTGTACGCGCTGTATGCGCGTACATCACTATCCGCAGCCCGGCACTCCTGCGATCCGTTGCGAGTGCGGCTGGTGGTATGCAAACGTCGACGGCCTCATCGAGGAACATTTTAAACCGAGACTCGGCGTTTAAAGCCGGTTGGCCCGATCGCCGTTTAAATCCGCGCCTCGAGGCGTTCGATGAGATTGCGAACTTCATCGTGCGTCAGAACGTAAGCCGTTTTGCAAAATTCGCAGACGGCTTCGGTCTGCGGTTGTTCGGTAATGATCTTTTGTAATTCATCTCGGCCGAGCCCGATTAACGCGCGTTCGACGCGTTCCCGGGAACACGTGCACGTGAACGCGACCGCGTATTCGCGCGTATAGCGCATCTCGAGTTCGCCGCCGAGCGCTCGCACGAGGTCCTCGACGGTCGCTCCCGCGTCGATCTGCGTCGTAACGGGCGGCATACGCCGGGCACGTTCTTCGAGCGCAACGATCGTCGCTTCGTTCGCACCCGGCAAAACTTGCGCGACGATGCCGCCCGCCGCTTTTATTCCGCTCGGATTCGCGAGCACGCCGAGCGCGACGACGCTCGGTATTTGCTCCGAGGTCATGAGATACGCGGCGAGATCGTCGCCGATTTCTCCCGTCGCGAGTTCGACGATGCCGACGTACGGTTGGCCGACTTCGAACGAGCGCGTTACTTGCAGATAGCCTTTACCGACCGCACGGCCCACGTCGAACTTGCCGCGCTCGTTGAGCGGCACGTCGACGAGCGGTTGACGCGCGTAACCCCTCGCACCGATCTCGTTCGGCGCGTTGAGCGCGACGTCGGCAACGAGCCCGCGTAGCGGTCCGTCTCCCGCGACTTGCAGCGTAAGCTTTTCATGGCCTTTTAAGCTCGCACCGAGCAGCGTCGCGCCCGTTACGAGGCGACCGACGGCGGCGCTTGCAGTCGGGGAGAGTTCGTGCCGCTGTTGGCATTCTCGCACGAGTTCCGTCGTGACGCCCGCTACGATCGAAAAGCTGCCGTCGCTTGCGGTAGCGGTAAGAATCCGGTCGGGCACCATATCGACTTTCCGAGGGCGCGCGCATTTCCTCCACGAACGCTCGCGCGCGTGAACGTGCTCGTGATCCACGGCCCGAATCTCAATCTACTCGGCACGCGCGAACCGGAAACGTACGGCGCTCGGACGCTTGCGGAGATCGATGCCGCGATCGCCGCGGAGGCGGCGGCACTCGGCGCGACGGTGCGTT
>CAXTIY010000246.1:0-5541 GCA_964244215.1 uncultured bacterium | reverse complement strand
GAACCAGCGCGCAACCAGTTATGAGCCGGCCGCTCTACCGCTGAGCTACAGGCCCCCAGGGAAGCGCCTTTCGACCGCTTCCGGCGAATGGCCCTGCCGATTCTATCACACGCCCGGTGCCGCCGCCGCTAAGGCTGCCGGGCCGTGCCTCCTGCAGCCGGTCCACGCCGACGCCCGTTAGCGAAAGGCCGACAGACCCGGGTACGAAGCCGACGTCCCGAGCTGCAGCTCGATCGCCATGAGCCGGTTGTACTTCTCCACCCGGTCGCTTCGGGAAAGCGAGCCCGTCTTTATCTGGCCGCAGCCCGTCGAGACGGCGAGATCCGCGATCGTCGTATCTCCGGTTTCGCCCGAGCGGTGCGACATCACGCAGCGATACCCGGCCTTGTGCGCCATATCGACCGCGTCGAGCGTTTCCGTGAGCGTACCGATCTGGTTGACTTTGATAAGAATTGCGTTCGCTATTCCTTCTCGGATGCCGCGCCCGAGCCGCTCCGTATTCGTGACGAACAGGTCGTCGCCGACGAGTTGCACGCGCTTACCGATGCGCTCGGTGACCGCACGCCAGCCGTCCCAATCGTCTTCCGAAAAACCGTCTTCGATTGAAATGACCGGATAGTCGTCGCATATCCGCTCGTAAAAGTCGACCATCTGCTCGGCCGAAAGCGGCTTGTCGCGCGTGGTCGGATAGTATTTGCCGTCCTCGAAGAATTCCGTCGCCGCCGCATCGATCGCAAGCGCGATGTCCTCACCCGGCGCGTAGCCCGCCGCACGAATCGCTTCCAACAAGAGAGCGAGGGCCTGCTCGAGCGTGTCGAGCGACGGTGCGTAACCGCCCTCATCGCCCACGAGCGTCGTCAGCTTGCGATCGTGCAACAACTTCCCGAGCGCGTGAAACGTTTCGGAACCGAAGCGCACGGCTTCGGCGAGCGACGTCGCTCCGACCGGTACGATCATGCACTCTTGAAATTGTAGCGCACCCGCTGCATGTTTGCCGCCGTTAATCACGTTCATCATCGGCACCGGCAACGTGCCGGCACTCGGTCCGCCGAGATAACGAAAGAGCGGCAAACCGACGCTCGTCGCGGCGGCGCGCGCGTTCGCAAGCGACACGCCGAGAATCGCGTTCGCGCCGAAGACGCCCTTATTGGAACTACCGTCGAGCTCGATCAACTTCGTATCGAGTTCGCGTTGCGCCGTGGCGTCGAGCCCTTCCACAGCGGGGCCGAGTAACGTGTTCACCGATTCGACGGCTTTGAGTACGCCCTTACCGCCATAACGCGCTTTATCGCCGTCGCGCAATTCGACCGCTTCGTGCGCGCCGGTCGATGCGCCCGAAGGGACCATCGCTTCTTCGACCGCTCCGAAACTCGTTGCGACCGTAACGGCGACCGTCGGATTTCCTCGCGAATCCAGTACCTCACGCGCGAAGACGCTTTCGATGAGTGGGCGTCCGCCGCCGCGTAGCGATTCAATCACGGGCGCGAAAATTCTTGAATGTGCTCTAAAGTCCCCCGTTGAACGCGCCGCATCGGAGGAACGCAGAATGTCGTTTATGGACGGTCTCGAAAAGATGGCGGGCGGCTTGCTCGGCGGCGCCACGCAACAACAAACAGCAGATGCGGCGGCAGATCACGTCGCACAAACGGATCCGGGGCAACTCGCGGATCACCTGACCGAGAGCGTCGGAACGATGAATCAGTCGTCGCTCTCGAGCCTCGGGCAAGAATTACTTCACTCCTATACGAATCATCAGAGCTTCGCGGGCGACGCGAACACCGCGACGCAAGAAGCGGGCGTTTCGCAGGCGGCGGTCGCAGCCGGCGATCCCGGTGCCGTCGGGACGATGATCCAATTCGCGAAAATGCACCCCGAAGTGTTGCAATCCGCCGCGACCGCCTTCATGCAACGCAATCCGGCGGCACTCACGCAACTCGCACCGGGCCTGCTGCAAGGCATTCTCGGGCGACTCGGCGGCGGCGGTCCGCAAGCCTAACGGCTTAATTCGAGATTAACCACTTCTCCATGTCGTTCGCGCGCGCGTAGATTTCGCTCGGTTCGAACCAGATCGCGATCTCGCGCTTCGCACTTTCGGGCGAGTCGCTCCCGTGAACGAGATTACGTCCGATCGTTTGGGCGTAATCGCCTCGAATGGAACCAGGCGCCGCTTTAATGGGGTTCGTGGCGCCGATCGACGAGCGGCAGCCTTCGATGGCATCCGAACCGCTTACAACGAGTGCCACGATCGGCGCGCTCGTGATGTACTCCACCAGACCCGCGAAGAACGGTTTACCGTCGTGCTCCGCGTAATGCGATTTCGCGCGCGCTTCATCGACCACGAGCATTTTCATCGCCGCGATCGTGAATCCGCGGCGCTCGAAGCGTGCGAGCACCTCGCCAACGAGTCCGCGCGCAACGGCGTCCGACTTGCAAAGTATTAACGTTTGTTCGATTGCCATAGCGCCGCCATACGTACGGGATATTTCTGGAGAGGGCCTGGTCGTGTTCGAGATCCGTAGGGTGGATGTAACCGACAGCACGAACGACGACGCCGCGCGCCTTCTCGGCGAACCGGGTAGCGCCGGGCTCGTCTTGCTAGCCGACTATCAGCGTGCGGGCCGCGGCAGGCGCGCGCGAAATTGGCTCGCACCACCGGGATCTTCACTGCTGTTCACGGCGATCTTACCGGAGACGCTCGCGACCGAGGCCCTCTGGGCCGTGCCCTTCTGGACGGCGCTCGGCGTCGCCGCGGGCATCGAAACGGTGACCGGTCTACGCGTCCGTTTACAGTGGCCGAACGACCTCTTGCTCGGTACGCGCAAATGCTGCGGTATTCTCTGCATCTCGCGCATCGTCGCCGAGCGCGCTTGGGTCGGCTGTGGCACGGGCATCAACGTGCGGCGACCGGCGGACGACGCAGTACTCGCAGCGGTCGTGCCGCCGCCGGCTTTTCTCTGTGACGATGCTCCTCGGGCCGAGCGGGAGCCCATTCTCACGGCGATTCTCGCGGCCTACGAGGCCTCGCTACACATGCTGGAACATCCGCTCGAAGTCGCGCGCGCATGGGAACGGCGCGCGGCACTCGACGGAACGCCCTACCGGCTGCTCGTCGACGGAGAGACGGATCCGTTCGATGCGATCGCGCGGCGGCTCGCCGAAGACGGCTCGCTCGTCGTCGACGCACGCGGAGGGGAACGCCGAATCAGTCTCGCCGACGCACGCGTGATGCGCCCCTAAACGGATTGCACGTAGTTGAATCTTACTTAACGGCTCGCGCGAACGCGTTTCTCGCAGCTGTCGCAAAAATGCGAGAGCTTATTATCGGTATCGAAGATCGAATTCGAAAAATACATGGCGCAGCGCGCGTTAAAGCAGTGCTTGAGCCCGAGCGCGTGCCCGAGATCGTGAACCGCCTCTTTGAGCGTACGCTGGAAAAGTACGTTCTCGTCGGACCGCTCACCGTAGAATTCGTTGCGTAGACGATGCAACGAGACCACGGCCGTCCGCTGCTCTTCGCTCGCGTCGCCGAAGACGAATTGATGCGACGTCTTGTATAAGTCGTAATCCGTGATTACGAGCCGGAGATCGCCCGCTACGCCGAGTGCCGCCACCCGAGCGATGAGCGTATTGAAGAAAAGCTGTTTGCGAGAGCTGTTGAGCGACGTGCGCGGGATGCGTAGCGTTCGTTCGATGCGGCACGCGAAGAGAAATCGCTCTTCGATGCAGAGCGCGAGGCGCTCCAGAAAAGCGGGCTCCATTGCATTGATCGGGACGATGCTGATCTGCCCCACGCGGCGTCTATTCGGCGCGCATCCCAACCCGAACCTGTGCAGCGTTGCGCGCGACGGTCGAGAACGATGGGCGCATGATTGTAGGAATCGGAATCGACCTTGCCGAGGTCGAACGGTATCGGTTCGAAGGGGCGAAGCTGGAATGGTTCGCCCGCAAAGTCTATACCGAAGAAGAAATGCGTTACGCGCTATCCAAGCGGAATTGGTCCGAGCGGCTCGCGGGATTTTATGCGGCGAAAGAAGCGGCGCGCAAAGCCTTCGGGCACGCGATCCCATGGCGACGCGTCGGCGTAACGCACGCGCGTAGCGGTGCGCCGAGCTTGCTCTTCACCGAGCCATACGCACATCTGCCGGCCTCGCGCGGCGTTACGCGGATTCATCTCACGATCACGCACACGGTCGCGACGGCGGCGGCGGTCGTTGTCTTAGAGGACGATCGATGAGAGCGCTCACGAGCGAACAGATGCGCTCGGCGGACCACGCCGCCGTCGCACGCGGCGGCGATATCGTGCTGATGCGCGCCGCGGGTGCCGCGCTCGCCGAAGCGATCGATCTCGTCGCGCCTGGGGCTCGCATGCTCGTCGCATTCGCAGGCCCCGGAAATAACGGCGGCGACGCGTTCGCCGCTTTTGCCGCGCACACGGGCGATGCGCGGCGCATCGTATACGCGCTGCCCGCGCCGAGCGTTAGTAAAGGCCGGCGCGATGCCGAGCGCCGCGCCGAGCTAAACGGTGTCGAGACGCGTCCTTTTCCGGTAACGAGCGAAGAAGCGAACGCGGCGCTCGGCGGTGCGGATCTCGTGCTCGACGCGCTTTTAGGAACCGGAGCGCGTCCGGATCTTCCGCCGGCGATGCGCGTCGTCGCACTGGCGCTCGAAGCGGCGCGGCCATCCGTGCTCGCAATCGATATGCCGACGGGAATCGATGCGACTTCGGGCGCCATCGGGCCGCTCGCCGTACGCGCTACAGCGACCGTGTCGCTCGGCGCGCCGAAGCTCGGCTTACTCCTGGAACCGGCGCGCGCATACGTGGGCGACCTCTATATCGGCGACCTCGGCATCGCGGGTGAGATCGCGAATGCAGGTGGCGCGGCCTTCGAAGTGCTCGACGATGCCGAATTCTTGCAGCTCTTACCCGCGCGCGAAGACGAGTCCGATAAACGCCGCAGCGGCGCGCCGCTCATCGTGGCGGGTTCCGAACAATTCCCGGGTGCCGCCGTGCTGTGTTCGCATGGCGCGGCGCGAGCGGGCGCGGGCTACGTAACCGTTGCCGCGGGTCGCGCAGCGGCACCCGCGCTACGCGCGCATCTCGTAGAGCAAGTCGTCGTAACCTATGACGACGACGTCGAGAGCGCGATCGAAACGCTGCTCGATCTTACGAACCACTCGAATGCCGTCGCCATTGGCCCGGGCCTCGGGCTTTCGGAGAAAACGGCGGCTGTCGTGCGCGGATTCATCGCACGCCTCGAGCGGCCGTTCGTCGCCGACGCAAGCGCCCTCACCCACCTCGGCAAACACCTCGATCTTTTGCGCGGTAAAGCGTGTGTGCTCACGCCGCACGCGGGTGAGTTCGCGCGCCTCTCCGGTGAAGGCACGATCGCACCCGGCACGCGCGTCGACCGTTTACGTGCGTTCGTCGACCGCACCGGCATAACGACGCTGCTCAAAGGCAGCGCGACACTCGTGTACGACGGCCACACGATGCACGTCAACGTCACCGGCACGAGCGCGCTCGCGACCGCGGGCACGGGC
>CAXTIY010000245.1:0-5556 GCA_964244215.1 uncultured bacterium | reverse complement strand
TTCGATATCGCCTTCGTTCGATGTGTAAATGAGATCGTCGCCGCTCGGTGCGAGCGCGACTTGTTCGATTTCGAAGGCGCCCGGCGTTAGAAGGGTAGCCGTTCCCCCCGCGACCGCAATGGAGTAGAGATGCCGCCATCCGTCGCGTTCCCAAATGAATGCGAGCCGCCCGCGCCGCGACCAGAAGAGCGGCTGGGTTCCATCGGCGATCGTGAACTCGTGTCCGCGACCGGGAAGCGAACGCCACACGGTCGCACCGTTGCCCGTCGCCGCATCGGCGACCACGATGGACCACGCCGGAAAGAGGTTCGGATCGTCGTATTCCACGCTCAGCGTCGAGACGTCGCCCGGTAAGCGTACGAACGCGATTTGCGAACCGTCGGGCGACCAAACGGGGTTGCCGTCGCTCGAGAATGCGGGCTGCAAAAAGACGACGTTCTTCGCGCCGAGTGTGTACACCGCGACGTAGCTGTGGTCGCCGCGCTTATTCGTAATCGCGATGCGCGATCCGTCGGGCGACCATAGCGGCTCCGTCGCGGAACCGCGCACGGTAAAGAGCGAGGTCGCTTTCGTTGCGGTCCACGTCTTGCCGCCGTCGCGCGTCGCGATGTTCGCGCTCATGACCGCTCCGTCGTCGCCCGAACCGTCGGTCGCGATCCACGCAACGCGATCGCCCTTGGGAGAAACGACGGGCTCGCGGCCGTTTCCGAGTTCGAGCGTCGTCGCGCTCGCAACGGACGTCAAGAGAATTTTGCGCGGTTCGTGTTTCGCGGGCGCCGTCGGATTCGGATTACGCTTATCGTTGTCGCTATCGCCGTCGCCCCCGCGCACGTACACGACGGCCGTCGTGCTCGGCACGAAGTGTACGGCGGAGATCGCTTGGCCGTCGTCCGCCGACTGGTGCGTGAGCGCGCGAACGGTGCCGTCTTTCCAGACGACGACGTCGTGTGCGCCGCGTTCGTGCACCGTCCACACGAGCGCATCGCGCCGCGCCGACGTTGCCAGATTGTCGACGAAGGGTGCGGCGAGAATCGAATCGAGCGTAAAGCTCGGCGTTGCGGCAGAAGCGCGCGGAGCATTAAGCGCGAGCGCGGCCGCCGCGGTTAGAAGTGATGCGCGGCGAAGCGCAATGGTCGTCATCGCAAACATCGCGAGCGACTTTCGCACGTTGCGGCATGCGCCCTACGCATACGTTGCAATCTGCAAGCATTAGCGATCGAAGAGTCGCAAGCGATGCGGCGGGATGGAAAACGAAATCGACTGCCAATACGTTTCCGGTTCGTTCTTTCCAAAGCCACTTGGACGTGTTCATGAAACTATTTCGGTCGTGCGCCGTTTTTCTCACCGTCGTTCTGGTCGCTGGTTGCGGCGGAGGCGGCGGTTCGAGCAGCGGCTCCGGCAGTGGTGGCGGTGGCGCACCGATTCCGATCGTCAGCCCGACGTCGTCGGCAAGTACGAGTCCCGCCGATGAAGCGGCGTATACGTGCCCGACGAGCGATACCGATACGACCACGAGTAGCCGCCGCGCAGGCTCCGCGCTAATGCGCCGGGGCCGCATGCCGTCACGTCTTGCGAACACGCAGCAGCAACGGAAGAAGACCACGGCGCTCGTCGCGGTCTCGTACGATCGCGCGACCGCAAGCGCGTCGCATCGGCTGATTGCCGCAAGCGAGGCGCGTGCCGGTGGGACGTTCCGTAGCGAATACGATTTTCCGCATCTCAATCGCACCACGCGCGTGCTCGCGGTGCCGATCGCGCAGCTCGCGCAAACCGAAGCGGCGCTGCGCGCGCAACCCGGAGTGCGCAACGTCGCGCTCACGGGCGGTCGCCGTTATCCGCTCGCCGTCAGCACACCGTATTATACGAACGACTCGTATTTTCAAGGCTTCACGCAATCCCAAACCGGAAGCGATCCGGCAACGTTCCAACAACAGCCCTTGGTCGAGAACGCGAACGTTCCCGGACAATGGGGAGCTCACGTAACGCAACTCGATTACGCTTTCGAGTATAGCCAGGCAGGGAACGGCAGTAACGTTTCCAACGTGCGGGCGCTCGGCTCGTCCTCGATTAAGATTGCGATCATCGATACGGGTGCCGATCTCACGCAGCCCGATCTCGCTCCCAAAGTCACGCTTCAGCGTTGCTACATCAGCGACCCGAGTGGCGCCCAGTCGACGTCCAACTTCGTTACCGATCCCGACGGTCACGGCACGAACGTCTCGGGTATCGCCGGTGCCGCATCGAACAACGGCTTCGGCTTTACGGGCGAGGGCGGTGCTTCGGTGCTGTACGAATATCGGGTTAACCCGGCCCCCGACTCAGGTTGCTTTGCTACTCCCGTAGACAGCACGGACAATCTGTGCGGAGCCACGACGACCGATGTCGCGGCCGCGATAAACGATGCGGTTTCGCGCGGCGTCAACGTCATCAGCATGAGTCTCGGGGGCGATACGTGCACCACGCCTGGCCAAGATCCCGATCCCACCGTTGAAGGCGACGCCGTCGCGAACGCCATCGCGAGCAACGTCATCGTCGTCGCGGCCGCCGGTAACGGCGGCACTTCGAGCGATACGAAAGTTACCGCACCCGGCTGCGATAGCGGAGTGATCGCCGTAGGTGCTTCGGCACTTGCCGACGGCCAACCCAACGGTACCGGCAACTCGAACGGCACGTCCGTCGCGCCGTCCGAGTACGTCGCATCGTATTCGAGCTACGGCTCGACGACGGCGGCTTTCGGTAATCCGAACGCGTGGGGCATCGTCGCTCCGGGCGGCGATCCGACGGGAAGTAGCGATCAGGACGAGCTCCATTGGATCGATAACCTGTACACGTCGATGCCCTCTGATCCGGCCGATGATAGCGTCGTTTGCGGCACCGATTATGCGAATACGGGTCCGGCCGCAGAGTGCCAAACGCTCATCGCCGGTACGTCGATGTCGACGCCCGTCGTCGCGGGGGCGGCCGCCCTCATCCTCGCCGTCGCTCCGGGGTATCACGTTCCGTCGCTAATGAAACAACTGCTCTGCACGACGTCGGACGATATTAACGATCTCAAACAAGGCTGCGGCCGCCTCAACATCTACCGTGCCATGGCGGTCGCCCTCGGCGATAATGTCCTCCCTACAGCGAAGCTCCGCCGCCATTAGGCGATGCCCGGAATCTGCGCCCCGTACGCGATTCCGGCTTCGCGAAACGCCGCTTCCACGCGCGCGTTGATTTCGCGACGTAATTCGAATTGACGTAGCGGCGCCGTGCGTACGGAGGCGCGGACGATCGCCCAATCTTTGCTCAACTGGTCGATGCCGATCCATTCGATCGGCTCGACGACGGCACCGCGCCACGCCGGATCCTTTGCGAGCGATTCGCACGCTATCCGCACGAGTGCGATCGCTTGGGGCACGTCGGCCGTCGGATCGACCGGAACGCGAAAGTCGACGCGCGACCAATCGCGCGACATATTGACGACGCTCGTGACGGAGCTATGTGGAATCGTGATGAGATCGCCCGACGTATCGCGCACTTGTACCATACGTAACGTCAACCGCTCGACGATGCCGCTGTACGCGTTGACACCGATGTAGTCTCCGACGACGTAGTGATCTTCGAACAGCACGAGAAAACCCGTTACGAAGTCGCGCACGAAGCTTTGCGCGGCGAACGAAAGCGCGATCGCGGCGAGCCCGCCGATCGTTACGACCGATGTAATCGGCACGCCGAGTTGGCCGAGCACGCTCAGCACGGCGACGAAGACGAGAAAGAACGTTTTAAATCCGCGTATCGCCGCCGCGATCGTGGGAACGCGCAGGAGTCGCCGTGCGCTATCTTCGGATTTGCCGACGATACGGAAGCGCGAGGCACTCGCGAGTCTTGCGATCGCGACGTCGAGCAGGCGGTTCAGCAGCCCCGTCACGACGAGCGCCGTAACGATAACGGAGGTGCCGTGCAAGAACGCGGCACTGAGCGGCGTCGTTTGCGGAAACAGTGAGAACGCCCAAATAAGGCATCCGAGCCATAAGACGAGCAACAGCCACACGACCGTTTCCGAGAGCGCACGGTAGAGTTGCACTTGGCGGGTGGGTTCGATCGCTCGTAACGCGAGTGCGAGAAAGCGGCGCCGTTGCCGCGGAGCGTCGGGCGTCTGTGCCGTCGCCGTATCGCGCCGTGCATCCG
Source organism: uncultured bacterium (assembly GCA_964244215.1). GTDB lineage: Bacteria > Vulcanimicrobiota > Vulcanimicrobiia > Vulcanimicrobiales > Vulcanimicrobiaceae > CAXTIY01. The sequence continues at coordinate 1,386 of CAXTIY010000245.1, read as the reverse complement.
CCTCGCGCTCGCGCTCGGCGAGCTTTTCCGATAACGCATCAGAGCGGCGTCGCAACGCCACGATCGCGGCCCAAAGAACGAGCGTTACGACGAGTAGCCCGACGCCGATGCGGATGACGGTCAACGCGCTACGCCGTTGCACGGCGGGTTGTCGCAACTGCAGCGAACGCGTGAGAGAGCTCTGCAGGACGCTCTGCCATTGCGTCGCCAGATCGTCGACGCTCACGGCGTTGTAACGCGCGTCGGTCGTCGTGACGGTCACGATCGGTAAGGGATCGGAATGCTTGGCGTCCACCGCTTCGAGCGAGGCTTGATCCCCTCGATGCACGATGTGAACGCGCAACGTGCGCGGATCGTATTCCGTCGGCTGCCGCGGCCCCGTTCCGGTCGTTTCGAGGATTTCACCGATGGCCGTCTGGATGTCGGCGAGCCGCTGCTGGACGGTGAGTTGTGCGACGGAGGCCGTGGAGCTGCCGGCGATCGTGAACAAGGTCGTGCCGTCGAGAACGATCGGCGCCGTTAGATAGATGCCGATCTGCCGAACGCTACTCGGTGCGCTCGTCGCCGTCGCCGGTAACGTCAGCTGCGCGAGCGGCAGGGCGAATGCGGGCCCGAGCGTCACGCCGAAGAGCCACGCGAGCAGCGCCAGCGCGGCACAGCCCGGTCGGCTTAGCCGCAGAAGCTTAGATACGGATCTCACCTGTATGCGTTTGCCGCGCGGCTCGCGCGGCGCCTTCGCGGGCACGAAATTAGAGGTCGGCGAATGGGCCGCTCATGCCGACCGCTACGCTCGTGATCGTGGCCGACGATCTTACCGGCGCGACCGATGCCGCGCTCGCATTTACGCGTCTCGGGGCCCGGACCGACGTCTGGCTCGATCGTCCGGATACGCTCGCGGGGGCCGACGTCGCGGCGATCGACCTCGATACGCGCACGCTTTCGCCCGCGGCGGCTGCCGAGCGCGCCCGCACTTTGCTGCGCGCTCTCGCGCCGGACGTCACGCTCGTGAAAAAGATCGATTCCACGCTACGCGGCAATATTGCAGCAGAGACGGAAGTTCTACTCGCCGCGCGCGAAGGCGCCGTGGCCCTCGTCGTACCGGCGCATCCCAAGAACGGGCGCGTCCAACGCGGCGGGATTCTCTACGTCGAAGGAACCCCGGTACACGAAACGGATTTCGGTCGCGATCTCTTCGCGCCGGTCCGTTCGAGCGACGTGCGCCGTCATCTGCCCGAGGGGCCTACGGCCGTCCTCGCCGCGCCGAGCGTACTCGGCGCCCGCGCGGAGCTCGAACGCGAGCTCGGCGCGGCGGTACGCGGCGGAGCTCGGGCGATCGCGATCGATGCGGAGAGCGAAGACGATCTTGCGGCGATCGCGGCCCTTGCC
>CAXTIY010000244.1:0-5558 GCA_964244215.1 uncultured bacterium | reverse complement strand
GAAGCGGCCGGTATGCGGCGCTTTTCTACGTGCTACTCGCGCCCGAAAACGAAGGGTATCTCGGCGATGCCGAGGTGCTGCTCGCTCCGTTCGTAACGGCCGCATTCTTGGTCGCTAGCGGCGATGCGACGTTACGAGCCGCGCTCTTCGCCGGGCTACTCGCGGGCTGCGCGTTGCAGATGAAGCTCTCGGTGCTGCCGATCGTCGCGATCCCGGCGCTCGTGATGGCGAGCCGCGCGCGGCGCCCGCTCGCCGTGCTCGCGACCTATGGGCTCGCCGCCGTCTCTCCGTTCGCGTTCGAGGCCGTGCTCTATGCGCGCGCGGGCGAACTTGCGGCGCTCGTCGACGCGAACGTCGGGGCGACGCTGCGGCGTACCCGCGGGTTGCATCGCGGTATCGTGCGTGAAAATCTCGTGTGGATCGTACGGCAATTGCGCGTCCTCGCGCCCGCTCTCGAACTCGCCGCGTTCGCCGTGCCGGCAAGCGTCAACGCACGGCGCTTCGCTTCGTTCGGATGGCTTGCGGCGGCACTGGTTTCGATCGCCCTCGTCGGCGAGTTTTTCGATCGGCAATTCGTCCTCGCGCTCGCACCCGTCGCTCTACTCGGCGGCATCGGTCTTCGCGCGGCGACGGATCTATTTTTCCGCGCGCGCACGTTGCGACGTGCGTCGCTCGCAGTCGTCTTTCTCGCGACGTTCGCTCTACACGATTACTGGGAGACGGCGCAAGCGCTCGGCATCGTCTACGCGCGCGACGTGCTGCACGAAACGGATTATCGGCAGGGCGCGTATGCCGAGCTATTACGAACGCTGCGCGGCTTACCGCGCGGCACGTTATTCGTCGTTCAAGAATCGCCGCTTCTTTATTCCGATTATGGTGTGACGAGTCCCACGCGCTATCCATATACGGATCATCTGCTCGATACGCGCATGACGGAGATGACGGGCGTACCGGGCGTGCGCGAGCTCGCGCGCATCTTCGCGCTCGCGCCGCGCATCGTCGTCGTCGGCGATCTACGGCCCGCTCGGCTCGATCCCGCGGCCGTCTCGTACGTCGAGCTGCGTTTAGCGCGCGACTATCGCCCGGTATCGGTAGCGGGCGGCGCGACGCTCTACGTGCGGTCGGCCCCCTCCGGCGTCTCGGGCAGTCGTCCGAGATAGTCGAGTACCGTATAGATCGCGGCGATATGGATGCCGACGTCGATCGTACCGTCGCGAACGTAGCGCCGCAATTCGGGCAACGTCGCGTGTTCGATCGCGATGTCTTCGGTGACGTCGAGCGACTGCGGCCCGACCGTGCGGGCGGCGCGCGCGAGATAGAGATGATAACGCGTCGTCGAACTCGTCGGATCGAAGATATACGTGCCGACGAATTCGAGCTCCGGCGGATCGCCGGCGTAGCCCGTTTCTTCCGCGAGTTCGCGCCTCGCGCAGGTTTCGGGCGTTTCATCCGGCTCGATCGCGCCCGCCGGCAACTCGAGCACGCTCGCTCCGATGCCGTGCTTGTATTGACGCACGAGGACGACGCGTTCGTCCGGCGTGAGCGCGAACACGATCGCGAAACCGCGCGATTCGCGCACGTAGTATGGCCCGAATTCCTGGCCGCTCGGTAGCGCGACGCGATCGCGCCGTAAACGCAGGTGCTGCGTGTCGATCGCAATCTCCGATTCGATCACACGCCAGGGACCGCCGCCTTCATCCATGTCGTTCACAGTCTACGCTTCTGCGACGCAAAGACTCAAGCCGCCGAGCGGCAAATGGTCGCCGGAAGACTGTTAAAGTAGACGGGGCCGGACACCATCGAAGCGTTACGAATCGGACAACATTATCAAACGGCGTACGGGACGCTCTGGAAAGACGGCACCTACTTCCCGCGTGGCACGCGCGTCATGGTCGCGGGATTGCATCTCGAGCAAGGCTTCTGCGTGCGCTTCCCCGCCGAAGTGGAGGGGGAGCCCTTGGAAACCTGGGAAGATTGGGGCGAGGCCGACTTTCTTTGCGACGACGGTTCGATCGAAGACGGCGAGGATCTCTCCGCCTCCGTGCTCGCTGAAGCGCGCGAAGTGCTCGACGATGCCGAGGACGGCACGCACCTCCATTTACACGAAAGCGACGACTGAGCTTCGTGTTACAGACTCGCAGCGTAGCGTCGCAGGCGGGGCTTCCCGGCACGATGATGGACGTGCAATTGACGATCCGTTGGATCTTCGAACACGCGCTGCGCAATAACGGCGGCCGCGCCGTTACCTCGCGCGAAGCGACGGGCGAGCTATTCCGTTACACGTATACCGACTTCGGCAAACGCGTCGCGCAACTAGCGCACGCGCTCGTGGAACTCGGCATCCGGCCGGGCGACCGCGTGGCGAGCTTCGCTTGGAACGACCATCGCCATCTCGAATTGTATTATGCGGTTCCGATGATCGGCGCCGTGTTGCACACCACGAACATTCGTTTATTTCCCGAACAAGTAATGCGGGCGTTCGAGCACGCGGACGATAAAGCGATTTTCGTAGATGCCTCGCTCGTGCCGGCGATCGCGCTCGCGCTCGCCGAGCGGCCGAATTTCGCGCGGCCGTTCGTCGTCATGGGCGAGGCCGTTACGCCGACTTCGTTGCCCGCGGGGTACGATTACGAAACGCTCTTACGCGACCGTCCGGGTATCTTCGATTGGCCGGATGTCGACGAGCGGTCGGCCGCGATTTTGTGCTACACCACGGCCACGACGGGCGATCCCAAGGGCGTTCTCTTCACGCACCGCTCGACCGTGTTGCACGCGCTCGCAGCGGCACTTCCTTCGGCACTGTGCATCGCGCAGCACGACGTCGTCATGCCGGTCGTGCCGATGTTTCACGTGAATGCGTGGGGCGTACCGTTCATCGCGCCGATGGTCGGGGCGAGCCTCGTGCTGCCGGGTCCCAAACTCGATCCGGCGAGCCTGATCGAACTCGTGAACGAAACGCGCGTATCGATTTCGCTCGGCGTACCGACGGTGTGGCTCGCCGTGCGCGACGAACTCGAGCGGCGCGACGCAACGTTGCCGTCGCTCGGAACGGTCGTCATCGGCGGATCCGCCTGTCCGCCATCGTTATTCGACGATCTCGCGCGCCGCGGCATTACGGCCGTGCACGCGTGGGGTATGACGGAGATGAGTCCGATCGGAACGACGTCGCGGCCGATCGCCGAACTCGAAGCGGCACCCGCCGAACTTCGTCGCGAGAAGTCGCTTACACAAGGGCGTTTCAGTCCGATCGTGGCCTGGCGGCTGCTCGGCGAGAACGGCGACGACGTCCCGCGTGACGGCACGACGCCGGGCGATCTTTGGGTGCGCGGTCCGGCCGTGACCGCAGCGTACTATCGCGTCGCGCAAGACTTGCCGTGCTTTCGCGACGGCTGGTTCCTTACGGGCGACGTATGCACGATCGACGAGTATGGCTACTTGCGTCTCGTCGATCGTTCGAAAGATCTCGTGAAATCCGGTGGCGAGTGGATTTCGAGCGTCGATCTCGAGAACGCGCTGATGGGTCACCCGTGCGTGCGCGAAGCGGCCGTCATCGGGCTCGCGCACGAGCGCTGGATCGAGCGTCCCGTCGCCGTCGTGATATTGCGTCCGGGCGCGGTGACGGACGAAGCGTCGTTGCGAGCGTGGCTCGCGGAGCGCGTCGCGAAATGGTGGATTCCGGACCGTGTTCTTTTCGTCGATGCGCTACCGCGCTCGGGCGTCGGGAAGTTTCTCAAGCGCGACTTGCGTTCGAAATACGCATCGCTACTGGTCAGCGATTCGTAAGCAGAACGCTCGCCACGGCGAGGATGAGCGCCGGCGGCATCACGAGGGCGCCGGCGCGTAGAAACGTCCACCCGGTAACGTCGATTCGCTCGCGGCGCAACGCGATCAGCCAGAGTACGGTCGCAAGCGACCCCGTAACCGAAAGGTTGGGCCCGAGATCGATGCCGATCGCGACGGCCGAACGTAGCGCCGTGTGCCCGTGCAACGTCGCGACGCCCGCCCCCGCGATAAGTCCGGCGTGAGCCCCGTCTCGTCGAGCCCGGCAACTAGAACGAAGAGGCCGGCGACGAGCAGGAGGACCGTCCACGAAACGGAGCGCGCGACATCCCGTAAGGCCGTCCCGTCCCGCCGGCATGCGAGCGCGAAGCTGAGGGCGCCGCACGCGAACGTCGTCGCGCCGAGCGGCTTCGCGAACGTAGAAGCGGCGAGCAAGGCGAGCGCCGTGAGGCCCACGCCGGCGAGGACGATGCGGCCGCCGGTTTGCAATTCGACCGGAGCCGCGTCGCTCGAGAGCGGACCCGAGAGCGCGCGTCGCGAGATGATTGCGAGCATGACGAACGTCGCGACGATCGAGAGCAGCGAGGGCAACGCAAAGGCAACGAGCTAGCGCCGCAGTGCCGGTATTTCCCCGGCGAACACGACGAGATTTGCCGGATTGGAAATGGGCAAGACGAAGCTCGCCGCATTCGCGATGAACGCGCACGCGAGCAGATACGGGAGCGGTTCCGCTTTCGCTTTGCGAACCGCGACCGCCACCGCCGGCGTCAACACGACGGCGGTCGCATCGTTGGAAAGCACCGTCGTTACCGCGATCCCGGCCGCATAGACGAGCGCGAACAAGCGCATGCGCGAGCCCCGCGCGGCGCGAACCGCGCAGGTCGCGACCCAATCGAAAACGCCCTCGCGACGCGCGAGTTCCGCGAGTACCATCATGCCGGTAAGAAAGAGATAGACGTCGGTCCCGCGGCCGATCGCGGCGATTACGTCGCGCATCGGAACCAGTCCGAACGCAGCGAGCGATGCCGCACCCGCAAGGGCCCAGACCCACTCCGCGATAGCGCGCGGCCGTGCGAGAATGCAAACGATCGCGCTCGCGCAGATCGCCCAAATACAGATGGTTCGGATACCGATGTCTACGATAAGCCGAGCCCTTTCCTCGCTAACTTCTCGGCGCAGCAATGCCGGGCGGGGAATCGCCTTCTAGGTGCGCAACGCCCCGGCCCAACGCTCAAGGACAGTCGCCGCGGGGAAATCGTCCACGACGGCGCTACACGGTTCGACCGGGGAACAGTTCGATGAAGATGCGGAGCATGGTCGGGGTCGCGAGGGCATCCTGCGCGCGCCGGAGCCCGCAGCCGTTTAACGTCTTCGTCCTTAACGCGGAGGCGTCGCGGTAGCGGCGCCTTCTCGTTTGTTCCGGCGTGCGTGTTCGTTCTGCGGAGTAAGATGTTCTCATGGCCGTCATTCGCACGAACGTTCCGCAGCGTCTCGATCGTTTACCGTGGAGCCGCTGGCATTGGACGATCGTCATCGGCCTCGGCATCACCTGGATTCTCGATGGTTTAGAAGTAACGATCGTCGGCTCGCTCGGCGCGCGTTTGCAGGAGCGCGAGACGCTCGGGCTCTCCGCGCAGAGCGTCGGGTTCGCCGCGACGGCCTATCTGATCGGCGCGACGATCGGTTCGCTCGTATTCGGTTACCTTACCGATCGCTACGGCCGCAAGCGGCTCTTTCTCGTAACGCTATTCTGCTACGTCGCGGCGACGTTGCTCACG
>CAXTIY010000243.1:0-5587 GCA_964244215.1 uncultured bacterium | reverse complement strand
AACCGTCTGGACCCAATAGAGGTCGACGAATTCGTGCCCGATGCGTAGCAGCGAGATCGGAGACTCCGCGCAGGCTCGAACGATGCGAACCAACGCTTTTAAGAGCGCGGGCTTATACGAGCTCGACATGCTGGCATCGCGAGCGAGCGCTGCGACCTGATCTACCGTAACCAAGAGTCGATCACTGTAAGATTGCGAGCCGCTCCGCCCGAGGGTTGAGCGCTCGGAGCGACCCGTTAATTAAGCCGACGAGTGCGACGCCGTTTCCCTCGAGAATGTTTGCTATCCAGGCGTCACGTCGCTCGGGCGGCGTTCCGAACGCAAGCACGGGCTCCGCGCCCGCGACTTCAGCTTCGTAGCGAACGCGGTAATCGAAGAGCTGCCCCATGCCGTAGCGCATGCGATCTACGGCCCGGTCTGGGTTGGCGAGCGACTTCGCCTCGACGAGGACGCGTTGTTCCCCGATTTTTGCGTAAAGGTCGAAATTGTTGTTGTAGAACCAGCTACCGCCACGCGCTTCAACGAGCCGGCTAATGTGCCGTAAGACGTTCTGATGGTCGGCTCGAGCGCGCTCTTGCAGCGCAGCACTCTCGGCGAGGTTCGGCATCGCGCCGCCTTGCCAAACGTAGCCCGTACCGTCGGGAATAGCTGTCGCCGTCCGAAGTACGTCTTTTGGTGCGAGGGTAAGTGGGCTGACCAGCCCATCGAGCAGATCGTCGACGGTTGGGAGCGTCTCGATGTCGCCGAGCGTCATGCCTCCCGCAATGAGCAAGCGATGGTAATCGTAAGTCGAGAGTTCGCGCACTGCGGCCTGGAATTGTGGTGATGTGACCGTCCCCGTTTCAGCCCAAACTGCACTCCGCATGGGGACGGGTATCGAGAAACTTCGATAGCCTTTGATGTCGACAAATCTTAGCGAGGCGTCTATGGGATCGGCATAGGGAACGCCGAGCCGCCCAAAGCCGAAGTATGTTCCAGCATCCAGTGCTCTCGATCCCTTTGCCGGCCGGTAGTAGACGAAATGATCGTCGGGCACGACCCGCTTAAAGTAGACGCGCGGGTAGTGATAAATCACGCCCTCGACGTCGCGGTATTTCGGATTGGGCTCGTCAGCTAGGGAACGTTGACTCAAGACGACCGGCATCGGTGCTATCTACGTTTTCAAAGTAATCTAACCCGCCTTCGCGCACCGCTGGAAACGTCAGCCGGGCGAAAATGCGTGGAGTAAGCAACCTATGCTGGCGTCGGCCGATCCCATACTTTTCGACGGCGTTGTCTATCTTGATACGTTTCTGAATCTGGAAATGAGAAATACAAATTCTCAAGGTCATAGGCAGTCATATACTGGGCTTCCGCTATCAAAGCATTGGATATACGAAGGCCTTGAGAAGCTGCCCATTCGTAAACTGCAGATAAGCGCCGCAGGCGCTCTCTTTCTTCTGCACCTTCGGCAGCATTGAAGAGCCGCTTTGAATGTCTTATCGCCTCCTCGATTGTGTCGTATGGGATGCCGTACTCATCCGCCGGAATATTTTGTTTGAAGAGGTGCTTTGGATGAAATCCCGGCGGTGGGATCGGTAAACGTACATTTGCCTTGGTACTTTGAAGTAGACGCGGGGCCGGCATACCGCCCGGACCGTAGTAGATGCTATCGCTGTATGCGATCGGGAATGCGCCTTGACGCGCGTAACACACCGTTCCCTTGAACCAATACACATACTCTTTGTCTGCACCGAACCCGCGCTCGGCAATGTCACGGAAGCGTTCCACGAAATAGTCGGCGAGCTTTGAAATGTTGGCTCCCGGCGCGTCTCGCCACTCAAATAGGTTCGCATCGTTACCGGTCGTATTATGCGCCAACAGATCGAAATCGACCGACAACGCCCCATGATCTGCGTAAACATTCCGAGCGTATGTAATGCTGCTGCGGTAGTGGCACCCGGATGAATTCATCCCGGGAATGATCCGAAGCTGCTCGTAACCGCGTCGATGAAGTTCTTCAAGCATAGAGTAAACGCGGTAGATCTGTCGCTCGATTCTTGAAAGCCGTGGCGCCTTCTCTTCGACGCGGCAGCTTATCTCCGGTATCGCAAGCAGGTTGATCGTACGTTGGACATCGTCCCTTACCTTGAGTTTGTCGAGCAGAGGCTGATCTATCTCCTCTATGCCTCTCCGCGCACCGACAATTGCTCCAACGATCGAAGCGACCGTCGCCGTGTCTCCGCCTGATGCCGCCGCTGCTGCGAGCGCTCGTGTGGGCTCGTCTTGATAAATGTAAGCAATTGCGCAGGCGCGGGCCACCGACGACCAGCTATTGTTGATGACCGAAAGCAGATGTGGCGGCAATCGGTCCATGCCGCGTTCGATTGAGTGATGGGCGTCGTGCCAAGCCTTTAGGAAAAACAAATCATCGATGCCGTCCGGCGCATCGAGCGTTGGCTCGAATCCACGTAGCGCGTCGTGCACGATCACGGCGACTGCTTTGGCGGCCGCGATCGCCGCTGGATGACTATGAGTGATCCTCGCCTGCGTTTCGGCGACGATCAGCACACGACATCGGTCGGTTAAGACGCCGATGGGATACGCTCGCGATGCAGAGCTGCATCCACGGATGGTCGTTCCATCAAAATCCGTCGTTGGCAACCCGTCCCAAAAGAGCTTGCCGAATCGACCATTGAGCAGATCGAGATCGACTTCAAAGGCTTCGCTGAATTTGCGTTGGCTTAAGTCACCGCCCTCGAAGACTACTGTCGCAACTGAAAGGGCCATCGCGGTGTCGTCAGTCGGCCATCCCGCGCCACGTTTTCGCGAAGCTAGAAGCGAAGCAACAACCGGTCGATGATACTTCCAAACAAACGGTTCACTTAACCGGAGCTCGATCTGCGATGCAGTCAACTGTTCAAACGGCGTGCCAAGCGCGTCTCCGACCGCCGCGCCGAAGAGACTTCCACGGATTCCATAACTCCGCGAGCATAGTTTGGGCAGTGCTTGGCTGGCTAGGACATACTTCTCCTGGGCGCGTTCGACGGCGTGTGGTCCTCGGGATCTGCGCACAGCCTTAATTGCGGCTTCTGGGTTCATGCCTAACTCGGCCATAATCGATGCGGCAATCATGCCGGTTCGCCCTAAGCCGGCTTTGCAGTGAATCAGAACGCGACCGCCGCGCCGTAATATGTTGCGCAGGCGCGGCCCAACAGATTTCCACATCTCGGCGAAGTCAGCATTCGGGACGCTACCGTCTCGAATTGGTGTGAACGCCCAGGGGACGCCTAAGGCCATTACCTGTCGCTGGAAATCAGGAACGCCCAATATCGCAAACTCGTTTTCATCCAGTAAAGTCAGCACGAGATCCGGGTCCCACGCACGAATCGAGTCGAGGTCGGCAAGAAGATCGCGATCCCACGTGCCGCTCATTGAGATGCCTTTGCGGCCCGGGCAAAGGGTCATACCTATCGACCCGTTCGTACCTATGGGAGTGACAGAATGGATCTGTAAAGGATGGGTCCGGCTCGTTTTTGCGTGCGGCACAGTTCCTCGTTCGGGGCGGAAAATTGGCGCCTTTAATTCGTTATCGACAAAAGTAACGGCACACGCTTTGCTTCGCAACAGCGACCGTGCACCTTATGCGATTGCTGGTTTCTCTATCGTTCTAGCATTGCAGCGACAACGTTCTGAAGGTCTGCAACGATAGGCTGTCGTCGATCGTCTTTTCGGCCGCGAAGATACGCTTCAATGAGGTTATGGTAATTTGCCAACGTCTGCTCCTTAGTCGCGCTAAAGCGGTCCCACACTCTCGGACCTGCTTCGCCGTTTAGGTCTTGCAGAGTAGCGCGGGCATTGTGCAGCTTATCAGCCGCGCTAACAAGCAGCGTAGAGGAGTCAGCATCGGCGAGATGAGCGACGTATTGGCGCTTACGTTCTTCCCACGGCGGTTTTGGCGTCTTGAAAGTGTCGCTGCAGCCTTCTACGATATCCGCTACGCCTTCGCCGAAGCGTCTGCGAATTTCCGCTAGGGTCTCGAGGCCGCCTTGGTCTTCGGGGCCGTCATGTAATAGTGCGGCGATAGCTTCGTCTTCGGTGCCGCCGGCATCGAGTACGATGCTTGTTACAGCTAAAAGGTGAGAGATGTATGGGATGCGGCCCCCCTTCCGAAGTTGCAGGGCATGAAGTTCATGCGCATAGCCAAGGGCGTCAGCAAATCTGCTTGAGAAAAAAGTAGAGGGACTACTCATAAGCTCTCGATTCGGTATTATCCGTAGTGAAGTTAGCGGTTTGTGATGCGATTGCCGCGATGGCGCACGCAAGGCTCGCGGCCGGGGCTTCTCGCAGGCGGCACGTCGCGTTTGGACTGGGTCTTTCTCGTAAGGATGTGAAGCGAGCCGCGTGCCGTCACATTGCGGGCTTGATTTGAAGGTGACGGCGGTTACTGAAAGTGTCTGAGATCTTGAGAAAGGAGGAGTAGCAACCAGCGATGCCTTGCTGCATGTGGGCCTGGTGTTGCGTTGCAGCAAGTGTAGCGTGTATTGCGATTTTAGACTTAAATTGCAAGGCGCATCGGATCGGTTAAGCCCGATGGTCCTGTAAGTCGGCGCATTAAGGCGATTGGTGTTCAGCATGTGCGCTATATCACGAATCTCCAGCCGCACGCACCGCACTGCCAATCAGGACTATCCAAGTCTATGCAACAACCCCCTATAGCGATCTCGCCGCGCCGTGCAGCTTCGGCTGCTTCCGGAGTAGGATAACCATATCGAATACTAAGAAGCTCCGTGCGACTGCATTTCGGGCAGCTCGGCAGTTGAGCGGCACCCGACGTTAGCAAACCGTTCGCGAGCGCATCGCTAAGCGCTTTGCAAGTATCGGCGACGCCCGCGGACAACGCCGCAGTCCAACGCTCGGGAAGCGATGCTTGCCCGAAGCGTGCCCCGACGATCGCCCCGACGATGCATCCGATCGTGTCCGTGTCGCCGCCTGAAGCAACGGCTGCGCCAATCGCCCGTTCCGGTTCCCCCTGATATAATAAAGAGATCGCATGCGCCGCGGCGACCGTTGCCCAACCGCTCATCGAGACATTGCGAAGATGCGGAGGTAGCGGGCCGCGCGGAATCAGATCTCGATGAGCTTCGGCCCAGCACTTCTCAAATTCAAAATTGCTGATGCCGGAGGGAAAGTCGCTCGAGGCCGGCTGTCCGGCGATAGCGTCGTGGACGAGCACCGCCACGGCCTGCGCTGCCGCGATTGCGGCCGGGTGTCCGTGCGTAATCTTTGCCTGTAACGCGGCGACGTAGAGCACGCTATCGCGCTCCCGCAGGCAACCCACGGGATGCGCACGCATCGCCGCACCGTTGCCGCCGTCATCGATGTGCCCGTTCGCTTCAGGCGATGCGCCTTGGCGAAGGCGGCGCAGCGCTTGTACCGTCGCACCGCCGGGGCCGCCTTGCCAAAACATTTCGGAGAAACGTCCTCGACTTGGCTCGAGGTCGGAGAGGAATCGCTTTGCGAAGAGCTCAGCCGTAAGCGGCTCGCCGCACGATAGGGTGGAGGCCACGGAAAACGCCATTGCCGTATCGTCGGTTGGTTTGCCCGG
>CAXTIY010000242.1:0-5636 GCA_964244215.1 uncultured bacterium | reverse complement strand
CCGCAAGTGATTGTGATTTCCGGGCGTTAGCCAAGCGCTGCGCTCGGCGAAGGAGCCCACGGGGACGATGCCTTCGTTCGCCCACCGAAGACCGTAAAACGCGAGCATTCGATCGAACGAACGGCGCAAGCCCGCACGCAAATCCGGACGTTCGTGAAACGCGTCGATCGCCACTGCGTCGAGCCGCGGCGCATCCGGATTCGCGCCGCTTCGCTCGCGCAGCGGAAACAGCCATTGTATGAAATCGTGGACGCGCTCCAAATCCGCATCTCCGAAGCGCAAGATGTCGGTGAGATAGCGGCCGCGATCGTCGGTACCGCTACCTTCGTAAAAGAGAACGATCCGAGCGCCGTCCGTAACCGCATTCACCTCAGCCGCACCGCAAGCAGCACGTGATGGATCGCTGCGTATGCTGCCGAACCGTAACGCAGCGCTCGCAAAATAACCGCGCTCCGAGCGCCCGGCGCGCGCCCGGGCACCTATTTCTTCGAGTGGGAATCATGATCTTAACCGGCGACACCTTTCCGTGGCGATCCAAATCGGCATAGCTTCCGCCGATCGTTGATTCTCGCACGAACATACGCACCGCGATAGGCCATAAGGCGATGCGAATCGCGGCGCCGTTAGCGTTCGGGTCAGGGAGCGGGCGGACGGCATCGCGTACGTCGAGGCTATGAAGCCCGCTCTTTGGACTGCGCTACTCCTGGCATGTCTCGTCGCTCGTTCGCCGACGTCCGCCGCAGCGGCAGTACCTAGCGGCGCCGAGGCGCGCACCGCGGCCTATATGGCCAAGATCGCGGACGATCCGAACGCCCTGCTGACGTTCTTACTCGCCATGCCGAAGGGCGGCGATCTGCATCACCATCTCACCGGTGCGGTCTACGCCGAGAGCTATATCGATTACGCCGTCGCCGACGGCGATTGCTTCGATAAGGAGTTCACGATCGTCGCGCCGCCGTGCGACGCAGCGAAGGGCATGTCGCCCGCGTCGCGCGCGGTCACGGATTACGCCTTTCGTAACTTGACGATTAACGCGCTCTCCGATCGTAATTTCTCGCCCACGCCCGGCGACACGAGCCGGCTCGTGCACTTCTTCAAGACGTTCTTTAAATTCGACCTCGTAACGAACGGCCACTGGCCGCAAGAGTTCGCCGAGGTCGTCCATCGCGCGGCCGCACAACACGTGATCTACGTCGAAACTCAGCTGACGCCCGATAAATTTAAGTCGATCGGTCTCGGCGAACGGGTCGGCTGGAACGACGACTTCGGGAAGATGCGCGCACGACTCGATGCGGCCGGCATGCCGAAACTCGTCGCGCAGGGCCGTGCGAATCTCGACCAGGCCGAGCGCGGTATGCGCCGGATCCTCGGTTGCGACGGTTCCGCGCCCGACGTCGGTTGCGGCTTGACGCTACGCTATCAGAATCAAGTCCTGCGCGCGCTCAGCAAACAAGCGGTGTTCGCTCAAATGCTCGCCGGCTTCGAGATTGCGAACGTGGATAGCCGCGTGCTCGGCCTCAACATCGTCGAAGCGCAAGACGATTACACGCCGATGCACGATTTCGAATTGCAGATGCGCATGTTCGACTATCTCCATCGGATCTATCCGAACGTGCACATCGATATGCACGCGGGCGAATTATTTCCCGGCCTTACGCCGCCCGAAGACATGGAAACGCCTTCGCACATCCGCGATTCGATCGACATCGGTCATGCCGAGCGCATCGGGCACGGCCTCGACGTGCTCTACGAACGCGATTCGCGAGGACTGCTCGCGCAGATGGCGCGCGATCATATCCTCGTCGAGGATCCGATCTACATTCACGAACTTATCGGCCCGGGCGTCGTCGGGCGCGACGTCTTGCCGATCTACCTCAAAGCAGGCGTTCCCGTATCGCTCGCTACCGACGACGAAGGCGGCGCGCGTTCGAACATAACGCAAACGTTCGTACGTGCCGTCGAGGGCTATCACGTGACATATCCGGTTCTCAAACGCATGGTGCGCGACAGCTTGCAGCACGGCTTCATCGAAGGCGCCGACCTATGGACGGGTCCCGAAGAATTCGCTCACATGACGCCAGCCTGCGCGACGACGCCGCTCGAGGCGGAGCCCGTCGCCGCTCCCTGCGCGGCGTTCCTCGCCACGAGCCCGAAAGCTACGCTCGAATGGAAAGAGGAAGTCGCATTCGCGCAGTTCGAAAGCGGCTTCTAACGAAGCGCGCTCATCTTAGCGCCGATGGTAACGACGGCCCATCACGTCGATCTCGTTCGCGTTGATCGCGCCGTGGCCGCCGCGGCTACCCATGACGGAAATGCGCTGCCCCGCGCGCAGCGTAACGCCGGTCGGATTGATGACGGTGCCGTTATGCAGAAAGATCGTCCGACCGTCCTCGAGTCGAACGTTCGTGCCGTTGACCGACGCGATCACGCCCCGATCGCTTCTCATACCGTGTCCGTACATTTGCGCGGACGACGCAAGGGGAATACTCGCTACCGCGAGCGCGAAGACGACCGTACGTTTGCTGATGCTCATGCTTTACTTTCGACAATCTTCACGAAAGCTGTAGCATTCGGCCTCGATCCCCAGATCAAGCGTCGAAAAGCACAAGAGCCGCGATTAACGGCTCTTGCGTTTATGAAACGATGGAAGCGCATCGACGGAGAACGTCCGTAAGCGTTAGCACACCTAGCGGTGTGTCTTTTGCGCGCTTCCTATTCGGTGATCAGGGGGATCTTGCGATGTCAAAATCGTCCTCCTCTGTCCTTTTCGAGAACACCGTGAGTGTACGCCTACATATTGCAGTTGTAAAGTAATTCCAGTTAGAGTCAGGCAATGTGCTCGACGTCATTCCCGCGCATGCCCGTTACTCTGCGGCACCGGGCGAGCCCCTAGGTATAAGCAACGACCTGGAAGCAGTGAGCGGCCGACGGTTGACGAAGCGCCACAGCCAATGGCGATGCGACGCGACGATCTCGTCGATCTTTCCGGGAAGGCGGCACTCGTCACGGGCGGTGCGCGCGGTCTCGGGCTCGCAATGGCGCGAGCGCTCGGAGAACGCGGTGCGAAGATCTTACTCTTGGACCGCGATGCGAGCGACACCGAGGCTACGGCTCACCGCTTGCGAGACGAGGGAATCGAAGCCATCGGTATCACGGGTGACGTTACCGAACCCGCCGATTGTGCGCGCGCGGTCGAGCGGTCGGTAAGCGCCTGGGGCGCACTCGACATCTGCGTCAACAACGCCGGTGTGAGCGGAAACATGGCGGCCGTCGACGTGACGCCGGCCGAATGGCGCCGAATCACGGACGTCAATCTGATGGGCGTTTTCTTCGTGGCTCAAGCGGCGGCGCGACAAATGATCGTTCAGCAGAGCGGCTCGATCGTCAACATCGCGTCGATGTCGGGCTTGATCGTCAACGTTCCTCAGCAGCAGAGCGTCTACAACATTTCGAAAGCGGGCGTCATCATGGCTACGAAGAGTCTCGCTTCGGAGTGGGCGGAACACGGTATTCGCGTCAACGCGATCGCGCCCGGTTACATGCGCACGGAGATGACGGCGCAGTATTTCGACGGAGACGCATGGTCGCGGCAATGGCTCGCCGCAACGCCGATGGGCCGGCCGGGAGACCCGGAGGAACTCGGTGGAGCCGTCGTCTACCTCGCCTCGAACGCTTCGAGCTTCATGACGGGCGCCATACTCGTCATCGACGGCGGCTACGTCGTTCGCTAAAGCGAGGTTGCCGAGGCTTACCGAAAGGAAACGTTCCCGATGAACCGATTAGGCGTGCACGCACTCGTTTGGACCGGTGGTTGGAACGAGGCGGAAAGCCGTCATGCGATCGCGAGTTCGAAAGCTGCCGGTTACGACTACATCGAAATCGCTTTACTCGATCCCGATTCCGTCGATCCCGAACTCACCAAGCGATTACTTGCCGAGCACGAACTTGCCGCGACGTGCTCGCTCGGACTCTCGCTCGACGCCGATATCTCGAGCGACGATCCGGCCGTGGCCGCGCGCGGTGAAGAGCTTTTAGGAAAGGCGCTCGTCTGCGCCGAGAAAATCGGGCTTACGTACATGGTGGGCGTGCTCTATAGCGCGCTCGCGAAGTACATGCGACCCGCAACGCCGCGCGGGCGCGAGAATTGCGTCGCCGCGCTCAAACGGCTCGCGCGCAAAGCGGGGAACAGCGGAATTACACTCGGCCTCGAAGTCGTCAACCGCTACGAAACCAACGTGATCAACACGGCGAGCGAAGCGCTCGCGCTCCTCGCGGAGATCGACGAGCGCAACGTCGGCGTTCATCTCGATACGTACCACATGAATATCGAGGAGGACGACATGGCGTCGCCCGTGCGCCTCTGCGGCGATAAGCTCGTCTACGTGCACATCGGCGAAAGCCACCGCGGATATCTGGGCTCCGGCTCCGTCGACTTCGCACCCTTCTTTAAAGCACTCCGCGCTCAAAACTATGAAGGCCCGATCGCGTTCGAGAGCTTCTCGTCGGCGATCGTCTCACCGACGCTTTCCAATACCCTCGGCGTCTGGCGCAATCTTTGGACGGACGGCGAAGACCTCGCCCGGCGCGCGCACGAATTCATGCACGCGCATCTACGCAACTGACGGTCCGCAACTTCTAAGGCATCACACATCGAGCCCGGGCACATCGTCCGCTAAGGTAGGTCCGCGGACGTAACGATAGACGAATGTGTGATGAGTCTCATACTTCAACGTCTCAGTCTCTGCTCGCTTAGCGCCGCGGTCGTATTCGCTACCGCGGCAGGTGCGGACGCGGCCACGCGGCTCGTAGCCGGCCCCGCTCTCGCCGTCGATGCCGGCGCCATGCGGCACCCGATCAGTCCGGATATCTACGGTGTGACGATCTTCTGGAATACGTCGGCCTCGAACTACGCGGCGCTGCGAACGTTCGCTCAAGAAATTGGCCTACCGGCGAATCGCTACGGCGGAGACGGAACGACGCGTTACAACTGGAGCGTCGATTCTTCCAACGCCGGCAGCGATTGGTATTTCGTGGCCGGGAACGGTCAAGCCACCGCCGTGCCGAGCGCATCGGTCGATTCGATCGTGGCGATCAACCGCGCGCTGAAGACGAAGTCGATCGTGACCGTACCGATCATCGACTACATCAATAACGCGTCCCCCTATCATTGCAGTTATCCGCAATCCGTCTATCCCGGCCAACAGTCGTACAACCCGTACGTTCACCCGAACAACGACAACTGCGGTAACGGCGTCTCCGCCGCGACGGGCCAATACGTGGCCGATACGAACATCGCGGCGACCGATATCGGCAATCAACCGAGCATCCAGCAGTCGTGGGTGCAGCACTTCGCAAGCAAATTCGGACGCGGGACGAGCGGCGGCGTCGGCATCTACGAACTCGACAACGAGCCCAACGGTTGGATCGCCGTGCATCACGACGTGCGGCCTCAAAATATCGGTTACACCGATTTGACGACGCGTTCGATCGCATACGCGACGGCGATCAAAACGGCCGACCCGACGGCGCTGGTCCTCGGGCCGGGCGACATTTCGCCCGCCGACGAAAACTGTAACGGTGGTGGGCAGCCCGGCACGTGCAATAACGATCAAGCGAGCAATCACGGCGGAACGCCG
>CAXTIY010000241.1:0-5638 GCA_964244215.1 uncultured bacterium | reverse complement strand
TATCGCGGGCGGCGCGTTCGTTCACCGCTTCCGGAATAATCTTGAAATCGAGCTTCGCAACGTCTTTGAGCGAGCGAACGGCCTCGTCCGGATTCTTGACGTTCGGGAGTTCGACGAGGATCCGATCGCTACCGACGGTCGTAATCTGCGGCTCCGCCACGCCGAGGCCGTTGATACGGGCGTCGATTACTTGCTCGACCTGCCCCTGAATCTGGCGCGTGATTTGCGGCACTTCGGGACTGGTATGAAGCTGTAGCAAGACGCGAACTCCGCCCTGCAAATCGAGGCCGAGCTTGATCTTGTTTTGAATCGGGAGAACCAGAAACAGGCTGTACGCCACGATTCCGGCTAAGAGCACCCCGGTCAACCAGGGTTTCAGGCGAAGCCACATAGGAACAAAAAGACCCCAGGGAGGGGGAGAACCCGCGTATTGTAGCAGGGTCGTTCCAGCGCGTCAAACGAAGTCGGGGAGCCCTGGGAATCGGACGAATGCGTCGCAGAGAGGGCAAGCGCCATGGAAATGAAGACCGTGGACGCCGGATTACTTCAATCGCGCTATCGGCTCACAAAACAGCGCTCGGCGGTCTTGCGAGCGCTGACTCCAGGTGCGCATCTGTCTGCCGAAGCGATACTCGAACGCGTTCGTGGCGAGATGCCGGGCGTCAGTCTCGGCACGATCTACCGGACGCTCGACATTCTGCGCGAGATCGGCCTCGTTCAAGTCTTCTCACATGCGGGCAGTGCCGCGCGTTACGAGGCGGCGCTCGATAAGCATTACCACCTGTTGTGTTCGTCTTGCCGCCGGCTGGTCGACGTCCGGGCTCCGGCGATTAACGAGCTCGCACGTGTGATCGCCGAGCGCGAAGGCTTTGACGACGTCGATGTGGCGATGACGATCGTCGGCCGCTGCGCCGCGTGCAGTTCTTCGGTACGGGCGCTTCAGGCGGGAACCTGAAGCGCCGGGCGCTCGAGGATCATCGCCGGCCGCAATTCGAGCTCGGGCGGTAGTTCGCCATAGGCGTACACGTCGAGCCGGAAGCCGAAGCGCTGGAGAAACTCGGAAAGCGCGGCGCGCAGCGTCGCCGTGCATACGAGAGCCGCACGTTCGCGAGCGACGCGCGTGGCGTACATGCCGACGACCGAACGCAGGTGAGCGGCCGTCTCGGGATGCGGCGCGAACGTTCCCTCGACGAGCCACGCTTGTAATTCCGCTTCGAACGCGGGCTCGACGATGAGCGGTTCGAGTGCCGTAAGGCTCCGGCGCCGAAGTAACCCGGGCACGACCTTGCGCCGCACGGCTTCGGTCAGTTCGCGCGGGTCGCGCGTCGCGGCGGACGCATCGACCAACGCCTCGAGCGTCGCTACGGGGTCGCGCGGCCAAATGCGTTCGCGAAGCAACGCCTCGAAGACCCGCTGTACGAGCGCGAGGGGCAACGCGTCGCCGCCGATTTCTTTCATGAGCGAGGGAACCGAAGCGCGCAGGTGCTCGACGAGCGTTTGCAATTCTTGCCGTCCGAGCAGGGAGCTCGCATGCGTGCGCGCGATTTCGGCGAGGTGCGAACCGACGATCGATATCGGATCGAAAACGAGAGCTCCGGCTGCCGTCGCCGCGTCGCGACGGGAGGGCTCGAGCCAGACCGCGGGCATGCCGTAGACCGGTTCGCGCACGCGTTCGCCGCCGAGGAGCCCGAGAATTGCTTCGTCCGCGACGGCGAGCACGCAATCCAAGCGTAAGCGCCCTTCACCCGCGACGCTATCCCGGACGCGGATCGCGTAGGTCGCGGCGTCGCGCGAAAGATCGTCGCGTAGCCGCACGCCGGGCAAGACGATACCGATGTCACCCGCCAGCGCCCGGCGCACTTCGCCGATGCGATCGAGTAAGGCGTCGGCGAGCGGAGGGACGAGCAACGCGCCGAGATCGAGTCCGACGTCGATCGCGAGCGCATCGATGCCGATTAAGCCGAGCGCCATTTCCGGACGGCGGATCGCCGCGCGGCGCGCGGCGTCGTGCGACGCTTTTGCGACGGCCGCATATCCGTTCTGACGGCCCACGGCATACTGCGCGATGCCGAAGAGTGCTCCGCCGATCGCGAGAAATAATAGATGCGGTAGCGCGGGTACGCAGGCGAGGACGGCGGCGAAAACGCCGGCCGCCCGCAACACGTCCGGGCGGTGAAGCACTTGCGTCGCGATATCGATTCCGAGCGACCCGTCTCCCGCGACGCGCGTGACCATCAGACCCATCGACGTCGAGAGTAAGAACGCGGGCAGCGTCGTTACGAGCGCGTTACCGATCGAGAGAATCGCGAACGTGTTGAGAGCGTCGAGCGCGTTCATGCCGTGATACGCGATGCCGACCACGATGCCGCCGATGACGTTGAGGACGACGATCACGAGCGCCGCGATCGCGTCGCCTTTGATAAACTTACCGGCGCCGTCCATCGCACCGTAGAAATCCGCTTCGCGTTGGACGGTCGACCGTTTGCGGCGCGCGCCTTCGGCGTCGAGCGAACCCGCGTGGATTTCCGCATCGATCGCCATCTGTTTGCCGGGCATCGCATCGAGGGTGAAGCGGGCGGCGACTTCGGCAACGCGACCCGAGCCCGACGCGATGACGATGAATTGAATCGTTATCAAAATAGCGAAGACGATTAGGCCGACGACGAGATTACCGCGCACGACGAGCTGGCCGAATGCGGGAATGATCGCGCCGACACCGCCCGGCACGTGGCCGTCGGTAAGAATGAGACGCGTCGCCGACACATCGAGCGCGAGCCGGAAAAGCGTCGCGATGAGGAGCGCGGGCGCAAAGGCCGCGAACTCGAGCGGATCGCCGACCGTAATCGCCAGCAGCAGAACGATTCCCGAACCCATGATATTGAACGCGAGCAGCGCGTCGAGCACGATCGGCGGCAACGGCACGACGAGGATGCCGACGATCGATAAGACGATCGCGGCAAACCCGTACGTGAAGTATTTTTGGTTCACGGAGCGATCGCTTTCTCGCGTACGAGCAACGCCACGATCGCGGCAACGGCCGCGTAAGCACCGGGCGGGATGAAATCGCCGACGTCGGTCGTCGCGAGAAGTTCGCGCGCGAGCGGTACGTTTTCGACGATAGGCACGCGCGATTCGCGCGCGATGCGTTTTACTTCGCGCGCGCCATCGTCCGTCGCGCGCACGAGTACGCGCGGCACCGCAACTTCGGGCGGCCGGTATTCGAGTGCGATTGCGACGTGCGTGGGATTAGTTACGACGAACGCCGCTTCACGAACGCGCGACACCGAGCCGCGAATGAGCGCCCGGTGCTGCTGACGCCGCCGGCCGCGCACGTGCGGATCGCCCTCGTTTTGTTTGTGATCGCGCTTGAGCTCATCGAAGCTCATCCGCAAACGGCGCTTCCACTTCGCGCGTTCGACGAGTACGTCCAAAACAGCGAACACGATCGCCACAGCGAGCGCCCCTGCAAGCGCCCCTTCGAGCGCGTGCACGACGAGCGACGCGAGGGCTCCGGGCGACGCGCCGCCCCGGGCGGCGCCGAACGTATCGCGAATCGGAACGACGGCGGCTAGCGACACCGCAGCGGCGGTAACGAGCGCCTTGATGCCGCCGACTGCGGCATCGCGACCGAACATGCGGCCGAGACCGGGCCACGGATTGAGCTTCTCGAACTTCGGCGACGGAACTTTCACGCTGAAGCCACCGGCTTGCACGTAGCTAACGGCGACCGATGTCACGAGTGCTGCGAGGATAACCGCGAATGCGTAGCCCGCCATCGCGACGTACGGAAGCGGCGAGTATTGCGCGGGATGCGTGGCGCCCATCAATGCGAGGCGCGCGGCGGCGCCGAGCGGCCAGATCGCGACGAGTGCGACGGTGCCGGCGACGCCGAGCGACGCGACGATCGAAATGTCGTGCGAGCGCGGAAGATCGCCTTCGCGTTTCGCGCGGGCGAGCCGGCTTGCCGTTGCGTCGAAGCGCTTATCGTCGCCCGCCATCGTTAGCGCGCACGCAGCGCCGAGAGATCGGTCCACGGCTCGGATGCGGCGCCGAGCACCACGGGCAAGGCCGCGATCGTAGCGAGCAGCACGCAGCCGAAGACGATCGGGAACGCGAGCGTAAACGTCGAGAAACGCGGCACGACGCGCGCGACGATGGCGAGCGCGACTTGCGCGACGAGCGCGATCGCGATCGCCGGCCCCGAAACGAAAAGCGCCGCACGTAGAAGAGTCTGCGGCAGCTCGAGCGCGAACGTGGCCAAGTTCGCACTCGAAACGAGTGCGCCCGGCGGTAACGACGTAAAGGCATCGCCGAAACCGATGAGCGCCGCTCGATAGCCGCCGAGTACGAAGAAACCCGTCGCGAACGCGAGCGACCAGAGGCGTCCGAAACCGGCTCCGGCGGCGACGTTCGCGTTCGGTACGCTCGCGCGTATGCCGACGTAATCGTCGAGCGTTCGGCCGCCGGAGAACGCGCCGTCGTATAACATCGAGGCGGCGATGCCGATCGCCGCACCGACGAGCGTCTCGCTCACGAGTTCGAGCGCGAGCGCTCCCGGTACGATGCGAGCCGTGCCCGCGTACGCATGGCCGAGTGCGACCGCGAGCACGAAAGCGAATCCCGCGCGCACCGGCGGCGGAACGTCGGGGTGCGAGAAACCGGGAGCGCGAAAAACGAATCCGGCGCAACGAGCGAAGACGAGCAGTTGGCCGTCGCTCACGCTCCGCCGCGCACGATCTGCGGCAGCTCTCGAATAGCATCTTCGAAGAGCGACGCGCACAAGCCGAGACCGAATGCGCCACAAAGCGCGACCATCGCGCCGACGGCGAGCATCTTCGGAAGCAGCGTGAGCGTCTGCTCCTGAATCTGCGTTGCGGCCTGCACGATCGCGACCACCGTGCCGACTCCCGTCGCGACTATCAACACGGGAAAACAGAGTATCGCCGTTACGACGAGCGCTTCACGAATGATTCCGGCGAGGGCATCCATCTGCGCGAGCGTACGCCCGCCGGATTACGCGGATGCGGCGGAGATGTTACTTGAGCGCGATAGCCGGTTCGTTCATCGCGTTCGCCGCGAGCAGCGCGGAGACGACCGCACGCGTTGCGGGCGATTTATTGAGCGTATAAAAATGCATCCCGGGTGCTCCGCGCAGTAATAGCTCGCGACATTGCAGCGCCATAAAAGCGACGCCGAGCTCCACGACGGCTTCGGGTTGATCGGAACGCGCTTCGAGCTCCGCGAGCAGCCGCTGCGGAATGCGGCCGCCGTTCATCTTCATCATCGTCGCAATCGAAGCGTAACTCGTGATCGGCATAATGCCCGGAATTACGGGCACGTCGACACCCGCGGCGCGTAGCCGCTCGACGTATGCGAAATAATCTTCGTTATCGAAGAAAAACTGCGTTACGAGAAATTCGGCTCCGGCATCGACTTTGAGCGCCGCGACGCGCACGTCGGCTGCGGCGTCGTGCGCCTCGGGATGCTTTTCCGGATAAGCGCCGGCACCGATCGAAAACGCAAATTCCGAAGCGAGCATCCCGATAAGATCGGTCGCGTAGCGAAAACCGCCTTCGGTCGCGGTAAAGCGATCCGCGTCCTTGGGGGCATCGCCGCGTAACGCCATGATGTTTTCGAT
>CAXTIY010000240.1:0-5654 GCA_964244215.1 uncultured bacterium | reverse complement strand
GGCGATGCGCGCCGTTGCGGCAGCGCGCTCGAGGCCGAAGTTGCGGGTCAGGTCGCAGATAAGCGCGATCTCGATGCCGTGCGTGCCCGTTTCGGCATCGAGCGCATCGCGGATGGCGCTTACGCAATCGCGAACGTCGAGTTGCTTGTGGAAAAACGTCCACACCGAGGGCGAGATGAAAATCTCCGCATAGCGCACGTTCTGCGCGATCGCGGTGCGCGCGTAGTCGCGCGCGATGCGCGCGTAGTCTTCCGGCGTCTGCAACGTCTTGCACACTTCGGCGAAGGTGAGCAAAAAGTCACGGAACGTCGCGAAGGCGTACGTCTCCGCAAGCGGGCCTGCGGCTCGAGCGCTTTCTACGGCGTGGCGGGCGGCGAGTTCCCGGAACGTGTGCGCACTGACGGTCCCCTCCAAGTGGCAGTGCAACTGCACTTTCGGGAGGGTGCTTACGAAGGCGGCGTGCATGTGCCCGTCCGCTTTGCTGCCGCTCGGGCGCCTTTCCTAGTTGACACATGTGGCGGCAGCACGTATATTGTGGGTCGTCCATCGCGGGGTGGAGCAGTCCGGTAGCTCGTCGGGCTCATAACCCGAAGGTCACAGGTTCAAATCCTGTCCCCGCAACCAGTAAACAGGTCCAACAAACATTTGTTGGACTTGTTTTTCATTCGTTGAAGCGACGCAGCCACTATCGGTCACTATCAGAAGCGCTGGATCGCGGACCGAGGACGATGGCGCTGCCGCGAAGTCGCGCTCTTACTCGTTGCTCACGAGCGACAAGGTAGGGTCGCCTTCCGTTTTAGGTAAGAATCGCTTCCGCTTTCGTCGGAATCGGCTGTAAGCCACGTAGCCGAAGCCCAATTGCGCTCGATTCGCAACCAGTAACGGTGATCATACGATTTTGCCCCGCGTGCGACGTGAGGCTTGGCTTTAGCGTCGCGCCGCGCTGTTGCTGATAGTTAAGCGACTGTCGGAACCGCGTACAAGATATCGGGTAGCGGTAAGTTTTGCGTCGAGCGATGCCCAGAGTTCGCTGCCATTATCGGGTAGCGCACGTTTGAGAATCGGGATGGCCTTTCCGGAGGTTCGCTTGGCGACGAAGGCTTCGCCGACGTCGCGGATCGCAGTGATACGCTTCCAGGGAATTTGCATCGCGGGGTGCGCAATCGTAATGCCGGCATCGTCGACCGTGAGTTCGATTTCGACAGACGGCGTCGCCTGCAGAAGGTTCGCTTTAAATATGCTCCAGGAAATGGGGGCATAGCAGATGCCGAACAGTATCTGAAAATATCCGAACCAGTGGGAGATGACGTGACGAGAGCCGAGGTTTAAGTTTAGGATCCCTTGCAGCACAAATATGGCACCGACTGAAATAGCTAATCTCATAGATAATCCGGGCCGCAATTTGGAAAATGCGCTCTGGATGCGGCCTAGCTCAGTAGCGTCTGGAGTAAAGCAGACCTTCACGGGCGTCAATTCTTGTTCCAGTCTTTAACTTATATGCACGTTGGCAAATAACGAACGGCTTATGATTGCTCGATACGGAGTCTCGGTCGGGAGTGTGCTTGCGGCTGACCGAGACTTCGGACGGGGCTTCCCCACAAGCTTTCGAGGAGTATTGTCACTTGGACCGCCTTGACCGAGGGGATCGACGGGCACGCGTGATGGCGTACGCATCAAAAGGCCTATGATCTGGGGCTTCAGGAGTCGGTGTGGGTCGGAGATAGCGAAAGTCTACCACAGTGAAAGAGAATCGAGCGCATGAACCGCTCTTCGTTGCGAAACCCATGTGCTTGATATTTTACCCATTGGATCTTGCTGTAATTAGATCGATGCAGACTTCACATGCTGGTGATTTCTCAAGAACACCGTTCCACATTAGACGACTTGCTTCTGACCCCGTATAGTGCAGGTCGCGAATCGGATGGAACGTTCTCACAGAAGTTTCGTGCATCACACTTATCCGAAGATAGAACCGCCAAGCCAAGAAAGCGTGGCTCTTTCGACTAATTGTAATAGCTAGGTCACTCCAGCTGAGTGACTTGGCCGTCTTTAGGAACTTTGATGCTGCGTTCTGACGATCTGACGTGGTCACGTGATCGCTTTCATAGTGATTGGTGCCTTTGATGCAAGATCGAGTTTTACGATCGTACTTGATTGCTTGGGTAGTGTATGCCGGGCTTGTTCTTGGCGGCGTGCTACATCAGCTCGTGTTCTACGGGAACTTCAGAATTAGCGGGTGTGACGAGGCTTTCTTCTTTAGCCCAGTGTCGCTGTTCATTGGATCTGTAATCGGAATCGTCGTCGGCGGCGTGGTCTTTTTTGCAACTACACTGCTTCGACCAACGCTCCTGGAATCGAGACATGTGTTGCGTACAAGTGCCGCTGTAGTCGGCTTATGTGCCCTTGTGACGTTTACATTAAGCCAAGGAGACGCCTCGATAGAGCGCGGCTGCATGTGAAGCGGATATCCAGATATATCGTTAAAAATAAAGCCGGAATGATGCGCGCTGGAGCGCGCTTGTACTCGTGGTCGTATTTTATTGCGTGGCTAACATATTTAGGATTCATAACGGGACCATTTCTGCACCAGCGTATATTTCATGGCTCATTCAGAATCGACGGTTGCTTTATTGCCATGACCCTATTTCCCTGGGGTCTTTGTGTAACAGCCTTGGTTGGGTTCGTGGTAGCCGCATTAATCATGCTCCCATTAGCAGCGGCCGCATCTACATTCAGACCAGGAACAATCGTGCGCTTTGTCGCTGGCTTCATCGCTGTATGCGTCCTGGTGTCATTCTCGCTAACTACAGGCGATGCGTCGATAGAACGAGGCTGTTTCTAGAACGTGAACCGTGCGGCGCGAATTCGCGGGCTATTCACGTCTCAGCCGTATGTCACTCTGCTGAAATCTTTTTGCGCCTAAATGGGGAGAGGGAGGGTGCGAGCGGGTTGACATCCTAAACAAATTCAGAGCGCTTTAGCGCGCTTCTATGGCCATCTCCGCCTTGGGCCACGGATGAAATACTTAACGAACCGGCGTGCGCCATGCCCTCATCGCTGCCGTCTTCGAGTTCAACACCACGACGAGTCCCGATAAGTGCCAGCGTCCGCCGCGCGGACCTGGGATGCCACGCTCGTTCAAGTCAGCAACCACGTCGCGAAGACTCGCTCCGCCTTCGCGCTTCGCTTGAAGGCTAAGCCCCGTGGGCGTGCGGAAACAGCGGTGATGCATGCGTTGTTGCGCGCTGCGGCTCTAACGGCAGTCGTGTCCGGCGCCCTTTCTTGTGCCGCGTCGCACCATGCTTCGGCGTCTGCACAGAATGAATACTATTGGGCACTCCTCCACGGCGGATGCGATTGCGCGCCCGTCGCCTACGCAACGGGAAGCGCCGCCCCGAGTTGGGTCGATGGCGAAACGCTTGCCAGGTACGTGCATGATAAGACCGTGCGTTGCGGCTCACGGCAGTTCGTCGTGGTCGCCTTCGGCGATGGCGGTAGCGACCTCGCAGGCGACATGAATCTGGCACGTGCGCGCGCAACGCCATTCGTCCGCCGCTTGAGCAAACTCACGTATCGCCGCCTCGACACTATCGTGCTCGCAGGCCCTCACATCGCTCATCCGTCGACGCTAGCGATCGTCTGCCCCATCGATCGCCTTCCTGCGCAGGACTCGTTCAAGTATTCGATGCCCGCTTAAGCTGTGCGCTAAGTAGGTCGCTCCAACAACGAACGCAGAGCGGAAGCGGCCTCGTTGGGTGCGTCCAGCATAGCTGCCGCATTGACGCCAGGAACGACCGTAACCGGCATCCGTTTGGCGGTCTTACGATCCAGCAGCCCAGGACCGATCAACACAATTCGATTCACTACGGTGCGATGCGATAATAGCCATAGTGCTGTAATGAAAGAATTCCGGCGTCATTTCCATGGCCCGATCCGATTCGCGCCTCGGCGTGTTGCGATCGAAATTGTCCAAGTCATCTCCGGCATCGTTACGAGATGCGGTCTTCCGTGAAGATGCGGCATTGCAACCGACTTGTACTCACAGGGCCAACGAAGAGATTGCCTGCTAAAGTTCGTCATCGCTTACGCGATACAGAGACGAGTGCAAAAGCGATACGAAAGCAAGAGGTCATGACAGCTTGGCTATCTATTGCTTTGCTGCAAGCGCTACTAGCGATCGCAACTGCCGACCCAATTCCGACGGAGACGCTTCGTTCCTCGCCTCCAACTCCCACTGCGACGCCGTCCCAGTCGTTTCGGGCAATACCGGTGCCCATGTTTACCGTGTTGCCAACCCCGACGCCGCCTCGTTCCTCGCCAGCGCCGACTCCCTCTGCGACGCCGTCTCCGCCGCTCGGCGCGCCGCGCCAATTCTCGCGACCGGTCGTTCACCCGGTATCGCCGCAAAACGTCGATGTCTTAATTCAAGGGCCACCGCACGATCCGACGCCAAGGCCAACGACGTTTCCCGACCCAAGGTGGTGGCCGATCGGCCTGCCGGCACTACAGGAGCCTGACGGTAGCAGTGCGATCGACGTTCTAGTCTTCGACCATAACGGGTCGGTGGTTGCTCGGGGGATTCCAAAAGATTTTCCTCAGGGTGGCTACCAATGGTTCGAAGACGAGTCATTCAATTTAGACCACGTTCTCGCACCGGGAACCGACGCGTACACCGTTACTGCCCGGTACCGCGATGATCCGTCCTACGACGGATCGTCCCAGTATCTTATTCTCAACGTGCCCGCGGTAGAGCCCCGCATAGGCAGTCCATACATCTTGATCTTTCCAAACGGCGCGCCGATTTCGACTATTTTTTACGTACGGTCGATTAAGAAGGATGGCGATCGCACCTTCCTGACGTTGCGAACGCGCGGAGCACACCGTGTCCAAGAGACGGTCGTCCTACCCCAGGATCGATGGATGGTCGGTCCAATGGTCGTGTCGTCGGATATTGTGGACGTTCGCCGGCGGTACTTGGGCACAAACGCCGTGCCATACGACGCGAACCTCACGTGCTACAACGCCGGAGGCGAAGGTGCCCGTGTGGCCCTCGTACCGCGAAAGCACGTGCATATCGATCTCATTGCTCGAGCGGCTCACACGACAACATGGATACCGAACGATACTCGGAATCCGATCGACTGCTACGGCGCTTGCGACGGTAAGACCGGAACGTTCGTCGAGAGTCCGTTGATCGTTGGCTTTAGTGTCCAACCATCGGACGTCCGAATCATTCCTCCGACAATGATCACCCGCCTAAACGCATTTCACGGTCAGTGCATCCGGGGATATATCGTATTGCGCGATCCTCAGCAAGTACGGGACATCTTTACCATCGTCCCGTAGCGGTTTTGCGGAGTTCCCCAACCTTATGCGTTGTTGATACCAAGCTGGAGCTTATTCTATCGCGCTCATCGGCAGCCGGGACCGACGTCCATGTAATGCGTGTTTTCACGGGCGTCTCGCTCTCGGTCATTAGCCGGCGGCCGTACATAATCAACCTGCCTCAGTATGTGTTCTCGCGCCAAAAGGTGCGAACGTAAACCACTGTCCCAGATGAGGTCGCCTAGCATCATGGATTCAAGATACCAGGATTGTTTACGATGGTCGCTTTCGCGACACTTTGAGTTGGTAAATCGGATGCCGCGGAGTCT
>CAXTIY010000239.1:2563-5657 GCA_964244215.1 uncultured bacterium | reverse complement strand
CAATACCACACGCCAATGCGGATGCAGTTCGCGCAACCGCACGGCGGTGCGCGCCTGCGCGCGCGCTTGGCGAAGCATCCCCGCAACCTGCGCCGTGCCGGGTCGCGGCTTATAGTGGAACGCGACGGCGTAGCGATTGAAAACGCCGCGAACGCCTGCAAACCGCAAACGTAATCCGAGCTCGATATCTTCCCAGCCGTATTCTCGAAAGCTTTCGGTGAAGTTGCCGGCGTCGCGCAGCGTCGCGAGCGGAAGCGACACGTTCGAAGTCCAGAAGAAATTACCGGAATAGTTCTTGAGGGTCCACGTTGGTGTCGGCAAGCGCGCGAAGCTCTCGGTATTAATCACGGCGCCTCGCACGATCGTTCCCGGATGGCGCGCGCCCGACCGCAGATGTTCGGCGACGAAGGCGGGAATCGGCAGCACGTCGTCATCGATGAAGATAATGCGCTCGCCGCTAGCGCGCGCGATGCCCGCGTTTCTCGCGCGTGCGAGCCCGGCATTGGGTTGATCGATCACGATGAACGGACACGTCGCGCGCGCGCGCGCTTCACCGATGACGCGCGCCGTCTCGTCTTGCGAGCCGTCGTTGACCAGGACGACTTCGTATGCCGGCGAATCGACGGTCTGCTCGAAACATGCGTCGAGAACCCGGCCGAGCAGCTGCGCGCGATTATAGGTACAGAGCTGTATCGTCGCGCGCGGACCCCTCATCGAGGTCCTATGTGCGACGGCTGGTTCCCGAGTCCGCCTGCGGCGCCGGCGGCTCGCTCGTAACCCGTTACTGCGTCGTCGCGCTTACATGGAACGCGGTGCGCGTTGCCGCCAGCCGATCGCGATACAGATCGCGGCCAAACACAGGTAACCGACGGCGACTTGCGTGGATGCGCCGAACCCGAGCGACGTGCCGTGGATGAAACCGAAATACGATAGAATCGCGCCCGCGAACGAGTAGATCGCCGCGCGATCGAAGCGACAATCGATGATGAAAACGGCGATCGCACCGAGAATCAAACCGGCGAGAACGGCCCCACCGCCAAGGAGCGCCATCCCGTGATACACGACGCCGTTATCCATTAGTTTGTCCATACCGACTTTGCTTGCGGAGGTTCCCGCGGCTCCGAGCGCACCGTCGATCTGCGACTGCGCCCACGCGGCGATGTTCGGCAGGAGCGCGAGCACGACGGCCGGCGCGTGTTTGGCCGGCGTCGTCTGGAACGCTTGCGAGCCGATAACGAGGCCGATGTAGAGCAAGATTGGCAAGATTGCGACGAGCGGCACGACCGCGAGCAAGAGCGCAGTTAGCCCGAGAAAGCAGACCACGGCGATCACGATGCCGGTCGCGAGCGAATAACCGATGCGGCCGCCGACCGATTTCCAGCCGGGGTGCCCGATGTAGACCGCAGGCGGAAACGGGCTGCCCAAGATCGATCCGATGATCGCGCCCGAGCCGTCGGCGAGCAAGACCTGACGCAAGTCGTAGTTGTCGCCGGCCGCCGCGGCGCTTTCGACGTTATTCATGCCTTCGGTGAAGTTATAGATGCCGAGTGGAATCGCGGTGACCAGTAGCGGGCCGATATCGCGCAAGCCACTGAACACGTCGCCCGTCGGGATTGGAAGATGCAAGCCGAATTGTCCGAGCGCGGCACCGACTTGCGCGGGGTGCATGATATCGCTCCAGCCGAAAAGCGTCGTCGCCCAAGCGACGAGCGTGCCGAGAACGACGGCTACGAGGCCGCCCGGAAGCCCGAACGGCAAGCGGACGTTCGCGGTCCAGGCTACGAGCACGATGCCGAATGAAAGCAAGCCGAGCCAAGCCACTTCCCACATCTGAAACGCAGGTCGCATCGAGATGAACGCGATCGAAATGCCGGCGAGCGTCCCGAGCATCGCCGCGCGCGGCGTATATTTGCGAATCGTCGGCCCGACGAACGCGCCGAGCAAGACGATCACTCCGATGATGAACGCCCACGCCAGACCAAACCGCCACGCGAGTATCGGATCGTTCGTCTTGAGATAGACCGGCAACATGATAAGAAAGACGACGATAAACATGTGCGGGACGCTCGGTCCGTACGGTAGCGCCGTAACGTCGTCGCGGCCTTCCTTGCGCGCGAGCCGCCAAGCCATCCACGCGTAGAATAAGTTGCCGACCGGCAGCGCGATCCCGAGCGCGGGCAAGATTCTCGAATAGACGATCTCGGGCGGCAGTTTGACGACGCCTAAGCTCAATCCGGAGAGCACGATAACGTTGAGCAGAACGTTCGTAAATAAGCCGAAGAAGCCGTTCCAGTCGCCGGGAACCCACTTAAGCCGCACGCCCGAAGATGCCGTAACCGTCGCCGTCGCCGTCTGGGTCATCGTATCGCCTCCTGCGGTGACTTCGTTAGCGCCGCTATGACGGCAGCCGACTCGCCGACCCACCCGAAGATGCCGCCTTGCGCCGCGATCATACGCAGACCCATTTCATGAAATTCCGGAAAGTACGAAGCGCTACAATCTTTGAGTACCAAACAATCGAAACCACGGTCGTTGGCTTCCCGGACGGTCGTATTGACGCAAACCTCAGTCGTTACGCCGCAAACGAGTAACTGCTTTACGCCGCGATTCTTGAGCATGGCATCGAGGTCGGTCGCGTGAAACGCGCCTTTCCCCGGTTTGTCGACGACCGGCTCTCCAGGCGCGGGAGCGAGCTCGGGAATAATGTCGTGGCCCGCCTCGCCGCGAATGAGAATACGGCCCATGGGTCCCGCATCGCCTATTCCGATACGAAAACGACCGCGCGCGCTTTTAGCCGGCGGTAAATCGGATAAGTCCGCGCGGTGGCCTTCTCGCGTATGTACGATGAAGAGCCGTGCGGCCCGCGCTGCAGCCAAAAGGCGTCGCGTCGGTTCGACGGCGCGGCGTAACAACGACACGTCGTTTCCGAGCGCCGCACCGAAGCCGCCGAGTTCGAGAAAGTCCCGCTGCATATCGATGATGAGAAGTGCGGCGCGAGCCGGATCCAAATCGAAGGTATAGGGCTCCGCGTCGACGATCGCGATAAGAGCCTCCAATCGGCGCGGCGCCGCAAAGAAATTAGAAGACTTCGATG
>CAXTIY010000239.1:0-2463 GCA_964244215.1 uncultured bacterium | reverse complement strand
TCGGGCTCGCGCCTACGAGCCGCGTGCGTGTAGGACCCAAGCGTGCACGGTCGCCGCAGCCAAGAAGCCGAGCCGCTCGAGAATGGGACGGCTCGTCTCGAGTGCATCGACCGTCAAATAAGCGTAACCGCGCTCGCGTGCGATGCGAGCGCGCTCTCGAACCAAAGCCCGGTAAACGCCACGGTTTCGCATTAGTGGATGCGTACCGCCGCCCCAGATGCTTGCAAACGAGCGGTCGCGCGGAAGTTCGAGTCGCCCCGCGGCGGCCGGTTCGCCGGCAAGATATGCGACGAAAGCGAGGGTGTCGGCTCGTTCACCGAAGAGGCGTCGTTCGAAGTCCGCCGCCGACCACTTCGGTGGCTTGCCGAACGCCATGGCCGTTACGCCCGCGTATGCGGTTATATCGCGCGATGAGGCGACCGCGCGAATCTCGACCTCGGCCGCGCGTTCGGGTTCGACCGGCTGTGACGTTAAAGGCAGCAGCATGAGCGTCTCCGTTTCGCCACGCTCGAAGCCGTAAGCCGTAAGTGCGGAGCTCAAGTTCGATGGTAAATCGTGCGACTACAGCTTCCATTCGACTTCTTCGCCGAGCTCGAGAAAATATGCGGCTTGCTCGGCGACCACGCGGTCGGCGCCTGCAGCGTCGAATGCCCAATAGCAGATCATGTTGTAGCGTCCGCGCGTTCTTACGACGCCTCCGATGCGCTCGACTGACTGGCCGGGCTCGAACGGCGGGTCGGCACGCATCTGTGCATCGTACGAACGAATCAGTTCCGAAGACATCGAGCGAAGTATACGCTCTAGACGCGGAGATGGAGAACCGTCCGGACGACGAAAGCGCCCACGATGGGATCGCCGCGCTTCGTAGGAGCCGCACTCGTGCCGGCGACGACGTTCGTCGAATCGACCGCGCTTTCCGAAGGCGAACCGCCGCTTCCGGACGGCTTCCGCTCGGGCTCGGAAGCTCTTCCCGTCTTAGAAGTCCTCGCGACGTGGCGCTCGACGAAGTACGATCGGGGCGACGCATACCTCGCGAAGCACTGGTATGAAGTTCGAACCGCGGGCGACCGGCGTGCCGTCATCTATTTCGATCGCAAGGCGCGCCGCGGTAATCCGAGATGGTGGCTTTACAGTATCACGGATGCGCCCGCTTAGCTTTCGCGATATTGTTTCTGAATTTCGTCCGTGACGAGACGAATCGCGTTTTCGACGATGCGCTCGCCCGTGATTCGACACCGGCAGTTCGCGACTTCGCAGCCGGTCGCCGCGTGTCCGGTTGCGCCATGTCGGCACGTGTCGCACAGAAGTAGACGGTCCATCAATCCGGATCCTCGTTAGAGCTTGCTATCGGTCGAGCGTACGAGAAGAGAAATAGCTTGACTCGGCGTTGCTGCGATAAGAAAATGCTCCAAAAGCTTGGTAATCTCGAAAATGCGATAGATGCGACAATCGGGAGTTAAAACGAGCGCTAAGTTATCGCGCCGGTTTTGCGCGATGAGGGCGTTCAGGCCGCTACTATCGATATACGGACAACGTAGCAAATCGACGACGACCGGCAGCGCGGACGTACACGCAATTCGAAAGCCCGCGACGCTCGCTTCATCGATGTCCCCGTGCACCGTGATCGATCGGTAGCGGGCCGTATTAACGATAACAAACGCCCTGTCCATAGGTGCCGTCAGCAAACAGGGACTGCACGCTTCGTACTGGAGTACGGCACGGAGCGTGCAGCTATCGGCTTAAGCGGGCAACGAACCTACGATCTGACCCTTCTTCACGCGGCTCGTCTCTTTTAGGACGGGATCGACCGAGAGCGCCTTGAGGGAGCTCGCAACGGACGGCTTGAGATCCGGAAGATCCGGCTCGTTTCCGCCCGCGTACGGATCGCTTTTCTCGAACTGCCACAAGCCTTGCGATTGCGCGAGATCGAAGCCCTTCTCAGTTTTGCCGCCCGTCGATTCGTCGAAATACGTGTGAGTGAACCGCTCGTCGGGTGCGACGTTGCTCGATGGAAAGTTCACTTCGATCGCCGCGAGTGCCGTCTCGAACATTTTCTGATGTGCGACTTCGCGAGTCATGAGAAACGTAAGCGCGTCGCGGGCGCCTGCATCAGGACAATACTTGAGCAACCGGTCGTACACGGCTTTCGCGCGCGATTCGGCGGCGATATCCGAGCGTAAGTCCGCGAGCGGATGGCCGATCGTATCGACATACGCAGCCGTCCACGGCACGCCCATCGAATCGGTCAGCCGCGGCCCCGAACCGCCGAGGATCGCTTGCGAAGAATTCCACGCGAGCGCTTCATACTGTTCTTGTTTGCCGTCGAGGAAATCTCCAAGATAGCCGCGCCCTCGACTTCGTCGACGAGTGCGCCCTTGGTTCCCTTGAGTAAACCGATGATGATCTGTCCGACCATCTCGAGATGCGACAATTCTTCCGTCGCTATATCGAGTAACATGTCGC
>CAXTIY010000238.1:0-5669 GCA_964244215.1 uncultured bacterium | reverse complement strand
TCCGCCATCGCGAAAATGCTGCCGAGATCGTGCGAGACGACGACCGCCGTTCCGTCGAGCTGCTTACGGAGACGTACGATCGTATCGGTAAGCACGTGCGTGATGATCGGATCGAGGCCCGTCGTCGGCTCGTCGTACAGAACGAGATCGGGGCTCGTTACGACGGCGCGCGCGAAGCCGGCTCGCTTGAGCATGCCGCCCGAAAGTTCCGAAGGCATGCGGTCGCGCGAATTTTCCAGGCCGACCGAATCGAGCGTTTCGCGCACCAGCCGGTCGATTTCGGCTTCGGTCATCTTCGAGTGTTCGCGTAGCGGCAGGGCGACGTTGTCGCCGATCGTCATGCTGTCGAAGAGCGCCGCGAATTGAAATGCGAACCCGATCTTACGCCGGAACTCGACGAGCTGCCGTTTCGGCAACTTGGCGAGATCGACGCCCTTGACGGTAACGATGCCCGCATCCGGTAAGCGTAAGCCGTTGAGCAGACGCAGAATCGTCGATTTGCCGGCGCCCGAGAGTCCGATCAAACACGTGATCGCATGCTCTTTTACTTCGAGCGAGCAATTCTGCAGCACGACCTTATCACCGTACTTGAGCGTTACCGCATCGAGCTTCGCGAAGTTCGTCATTTCCCGTTCGTGCCGAATAGTATGAGCGAGAGCGCGAAATTGGTGATGAATATAAGGATGATCGACGTGACCACGGCACCCGTCGTGGCCTTGCCCACGCCCGCCGCGCCTCCGCGCACGCCGAGACCCTGATAACAACCGATGATGACGATAATGACGGCGAAAAAGACCGCTTTGAGCATGCCTTTGAGGTAATCGTTGAAGGCGCTGCCTTGCCGCACCGACGTGATGAATTCGCCGTAGCTGATGTGCGCCGTCTTATTCGCGAGATACATTCCGCCGACGATGGCGACGATGTCGCCGATAAGGGTGAGCAGCGGCAAGATCGCGACCATGGCGATCAGGCGCGGCACGACGAGAAACTGGACGGGTGAGAGGCCGAGCGCCTCGAGCGCCTCGATTTGTTCCGTCACGACCATCGAGCCGATCTCTGCCGCGATTGCGGCTCCCGCGCGGCCCGCGACGACGACTGCCGTGAGGATCGGCCCGAGTTCGCGTGCCGAGACGTATGCGACGGCGCCCCCGACGTACGACGATATGCCGTAGCTTTCGGCTTGATTCGCCGATTCGAGCGAAATGACCATGCCCGTGAAGAGAGACGTGAGAAAGACGATCGGGAACGACGCGACGCCGAGCGAATACGCCTGATCCATGACGGCGTTAAATCGTATGCGAAGGCGGCCGATCGATGCCCCGGCCTCGCCCGAGAGAGCCGCCGCGCCGCCGGCATAATTAAATAAGCCGAGCGTGCCGCGACCGACGTCCTCGAACAGCTTCATAGCTGTGCGAAGTCTTTAACGTGCGCGATGACACGCGCGGTCGCCTCGACGCGCCGTTCCGCGACGCCGCGCTCCGCCGTAAGATTGTATTGCAGCTGACTCACCCGCCCGAGCCGGCGATCGAGATCGGCGAGATGGACGCGCGCCTCGCGTTCGAAGCCCGAGAAGTAGCGCGATACGGCTTTAAGATAGGCGCGCACTCGGCGCTCGGCAAGCGGCTCCGAGTGCGACAAGGCCGCGCTCATGTCCGTTTGCGCGCGCCTCATCGCGCGGTCGGTAATGTAGAAGCGGCCGATCTCGGTGACGAGCGCCACGAGCCGGTCGCGATCGACGGCAGCTTTAAACACGAACCGAATCGAGCGCGGCGCGCTGAAGCGTGAAAAGCGTCGCGATACCGCCCTCGGCGAGTCCGAGCATCGTATCGAGCTGCGCGCGCGTGAAGGGCCGGGCTTCCGCCGTACCTTGCACTTCGACGAATTCGCCCGCCCCCGTGAGGGCGACGTTCATATCGACTTCGGCGCGGCTATCTTCGGAATACGCGAGATCGAGGTGGCCGACCGCATCGACGTAACCGACGCTGACCGCCGCGAGCTGCTGCTGCAGCGGCCACTTCGGCGTGCCGGGCGTAAAATCGCGCCGTAAGGCGAGCGCGAGTGCGACGTAGGCGCCGGTAATCGCGGCCGTGCGGGTACCGCCATCGGCTTGAAGCACGTCGCAATCGATGACGATGCTACGTTCGCCGAGCAGTTTGAGATCGGTGACCGCGCGCAGCGCCCGGCCGATCAGACGCTGGATCTCGTGGGTCCGTCCGCCGACTTTGCCGCGTGAGGATTCGCGCTGCGTCCGCTCTTGGGTGGCGCGCGGCAACATGGCGTATTCGGCCGTCACCCAACCGCGGCCCTGACCGCGAAGCCACGGCGGCACGCGCTCTTCGATCGTCGCGGCGCACAGCACGCGCGTATTGCCGACGGCGATGAGGGCGCTGCCTTCGGCGAAAGCGAGCGGGTTCGGTTCGATCGTTATCGGCCGCAGCTGGTCGTAAGCGCGGCCGTCGACGCGCCCTTGCGATACGACGTTCACGCGCTTATTCGACCGTGACCGTCTTCGCGAGATTGCGCGGTTGATCGACGTCTTTACCGTCGATATCGGCAATGTGATACGCGAGCAATTGCAACGGCACGACGTTAACGATCGGCGAAAGTAATTCGTCGACCTTCGGCACCCAGAACACATGATCGGCGAGCGCCGCGGCTTCCGTATCGCCGTGATTCGCGACGACGACGGTGATCGCTTCGCGCGCTTTCGCTTCCGCGAGATTCGAGAGCATCTTCTCCCGCACACGGCCGTCGGTCACGATACCGATCACGGGCATGCGCGTATCGAGCAGCGCGATCGGGCCGTGCTTCATTTCGCCTGCGGCATAGCCCTCGGCGTGAATGTACGAAATCTCCTTGAGCTTGAGCGCGCCTTCGAGAGCCGTCGGATAATTAACGTAGCGGCCGATAAACATGGCGCTGC
The DNA here is from genome assembly GCA_964244215.1 of uncultured bacterium. GTDB lineage: Bacteria > Vulcanimicrobiota > Vulcanimicrobiia > Vulcanimicrobiales > Vulcanimicrobiaceae > CAXTIY01. The sequence continues at coordinate 2,746 of CAXTIY010000238.1, read as the reverse complement.
GGGCTTTTCGCAGTTTTTTCGCCACGCGCCGTATCTCGTCCGAACCGTTGAGGCAGAGATCGATCGCTTCGGGCAGAAGTTTCGTATTACGCGCGATCTCGCGCAAGCGCTCGATCGGTTCGCTGCGCCGGATGCGCGCGAGATAGAGCGCGAAGAGCACCATCGCGATCGTCTGCGAAACGTAGGTTTTGGTTGCCGCGACGCCGATCTCGGGGCCTCCGCGCGTGTACAAGATACCGTCGGCGAGTCGCGTGAGATGCGAGCCGAGCACGTTACAAATGCCGAGCACCGGTGCTCCCGCCGCTTTCGCGATTTTAACCGCTTCGATCGTGTCCGCCGTTTCGCCCGACTGCGACATCGCGATCGTAAGCGTGCGCGGATCGAGCACGCGATCGCCATACCGGAATTCGCTTGCGAGTTCCATTTCCACGGGCAGCTTACACAGCGCGCGCAAAAGATACATGCCGACCATGCCGGCGTGATAAGCCGTGCCGCAGCCGGTGATCGAAATCTTCGTCATCGCGCGCAGGGCGTATTCGTCGAGTTTGAGTTCGGCTGCGAGTTGCGAATCGAACGATTCGTCGATGCGGCCCGCGAGCGTTTCTTTGACGACGCTCGGTTGCACGAACATTTCCTTGAGCATGAAATGTTTGAAGCCGTCTTTTTCAGCCGAACTCGCATCCCACATGACTTGCGTAACTTCGCGCTCGATATGCGCGCCGTCGAAATCGGTCAGCGTGTAGCCGTCCTTATCGATAACGACCATCTCACCTTCGCGCAGGATCACTTGCTTGCGCGTGTACTGCAAAATCGCGGGCGTGTCCGAAGCGATGAACGTCTCGCCCTCGCCGATGCCGACCACGAGCGGGCTCGCACCACTGCGCGCGAAGACGAGCCGTTCCGGGGCGTCGGCGGAGATCACGCCGAGCGCGAAAGCGCCGCGCACCTGACGCAGCGTCGTACGCACGGCTGCGACGAAATCGCCCGTATCGTTCTCTTCGATGAGATGGGCGAGTACTTCGGTATCGGTCTCGCTTGCGAAGCGATGGCCGCTTGCGATCAGCCGCTCGCGCAGAGACGAGTAATTTTCGATGATGCCGTTGTGGATGACCGCGAACTTGCCGCTGCAATCGTGATGCGGATGGGCGTTCGCATCGGAAGGCCGGCCATGCGTCGCCCACCGCGTGTGACCGAGGCCCGTCGTACCGTGCAAAGGTTCCGTAACGAGCCGCTCCGCGAGGCGGCCGAGTTTGCCTTCGGCCTTCGAACCCGCAAGGGCGCCCGAACCATCGATGACGGCGATACCCGCCGAATCGTAACCCCGGTACTCTAAGCGCCGCAGCGAGTCGAGAATAATCGGAACGCTATCCCGGAAGCCGACGTAGCCGACGATGCCGCACATTCTAGCAGCGTATCGGGCATTGCCCGACTCCCACAGACGTTCGCGATTCGGCCATAATCAACGGTCGTACCATACTGCCACTACGCATTCGGCGCCTCGCTTGAGTCACCCGGCAGGAGCCGCGCGGTAGAATAAAGCGCCGGAGGGGCCGGCCGACGCAATAAAAAGCCGCCGGAATGCATCCGGCGGCGCAGAATATCGGGCGGATAAACGCTATTTGATGCCTTCTTTGACGCGTTTGTAGGGGATTTTTCCGAGCGCGACTTCCGCGAAGGCCGTCGAAACAGGCTTGTTCGGATTCGCGTCTTCGACGAGCGCCGGCGCCTGGTTGTTGAGTTGCTTCGCGCGCTTGGTCACGACGTTGACGAGGGTGAACTTGGAGTCGACGTGCGTGAGGAGCCCGTCGAGGTCTCCGAATACCGGTTTGATGCTCATGCGTTTTCCACGTTTCTGAAAGTGTCGTCGTCGTAGTGATGTATCCGGAAGCGTTCGGCCCGCACGATCGCTTCCAAATCGTCGACCGCCGGGGGTGCCGTGCGGCGCTCGGGCGGGGCCTGTTCGTTGATGATGACGTAATCGAAGTGCCGGATTTGTTTGAGTTCGTCATGGGCGATGGCGAGGCGCGCGGCGATCGCGTCGCTCGTTTCGGTGCGCCTTGCCGCCAGGCGCAAGCGCAGATGTGAGAATTTGTCGGGCAGGAGAAAGATGAGGACCGCTCGCGGGAAGGCGGTTTTGAGGGCGAGCGCGCCTTGGACTTCGGGTTTCATGACGACGTCGTAACCGTCGGCGAGGGTCCCCTCGACGAACGAGCGCGGCGTGCCGTACAGATTATCGTTATACTCTTTGATTTCGAGGAACTCGTTCGCGCGCATCTTTTCCTCGAAGAGCTCCCGGTCGAAGAAAAAGTAGGCTTCACCTTCGCGTTCGCCCGGTCGCGGCTCGCGCGTCGTTGCGGATACCGAGTAACGCAACCGAGGCAGACGCGTTCGTAGCGCGTCGACGAGCGTGTCTTTGCCGGCTCCCGACGGCCCCGAAACGATAAAAAGTAACCCGGGTCCCGGCGCCGCCACGTAACTCCTTCCGAAACGAACTGGAACACTTCCCACGTAGATGTGGGAGGGCCTTCCGGCGAAAGTCCGTTGCTCGGGTCGAACGGAACGGGGATACGCTGCGAACAATTACGGCTGGGATAGTTACGGAGGTCGGGCTTGGCCCGACTTCTACAGCGGTCCGAGATTCGGCAAAGCCGAATCTTGGATGGCTCGGTGCGACCGAGCCTACTCGTGGAGGGCTCGTTGAAACGCTGGCCGTTTAGGCTGCTCGTCGCGGGCGCATTTAGCGCTT
>CAXTIY010000237.1:0-5676 GCA_964244215.1 uncultured bacterium | reverse complement strand
GAGCCGCTGCGTCTCGTCGAGCACGATCGGTTCGCCGCGATTGGTCGTGTCGATTACCTCTTCGTCATCGGGAACCACACCGAGCAACTCCGCGGACAACACGCTGCACACGTCGTCGACCGAAAGCATATCTCCGCTCTTAACCATCTCCGGACGAACGCGATTGACGATCAAGCGCAGCGGCTTCTTCGCGGCGTTGAGCTTACCGACCACGCGGTCGGCATCGCGAATCGCGCTCACCTCGGGCGTCGTCACGACGATCGCTTCGAGCGCGCCCGCGATCGCCGTGCGGAAGCCGTGTTCGATACCGGCGGGACAATCGACGATCACGAACTCCGCGCTCTCCGCGAGTTCCGCGATGACGCGCGTCATCGCTTCTTCGCTGACCGCTTCTTTCTCGCGAGTCTGCGCCGCGGGCAACATCGAGAGCGACGGCAACCGCTTATCTTTAATGAGTGCTTGCCGCAATTGACAGCGGCCTTCGACGACTTCGACGAGATCGAATACGATGCGCTTCTCGACGCCGAGCACGAGATCGAGATTGCGCAAGCCGATATCCATATCGACGAGAACCACGCTATGGCCGCGCTTGGCGAGTGCCGCGCCCACATTCGCCGTGGTCGTCGTTTTCCCGACGCCGCCCTTGCCCGACGTAACCACGATCCGCCGTCCGCTCATCGTTTGACCTCCGTTTGGGGATAGGGTGCGATCGCGATGCGACCGGCCGAGACGAATGCGACTTCGGGCGCGGGCTTGCGTTGCCCGTTATCGCCCGAAGCGATGAACGTCGCGATGCGCAGCTGCGTCGGCGCGAGTTCGAGCGCGTACACGCGCGCTTCGACGTCGCCTTGGGCCCCTGCGTGCGCGGTGCCGCGAAGCGCGCCGAAGACGAGGATATCGCCCGTCGCGACGAGCTCGGCGCCCGGGTTGACGTCGCCGACGACGACGATCGAGCCGAGTTGTTGCAGCGCACGACCGCCGCGCACGGTCCCGCGATGATATAACGTCGCGGGGCCGGCGGCCGGAGATGCCGCGACGGAACCGGGAAGGCGTGCGCCGGGCGACGGCGTCGTCGTTAGCGCTTCGACCGGCGGCGTTTTGATGAAGGGCTTCGGCACCGAGGCTTCCCCACGCGCCCGGCGTGAGGCGATATCGGCGCGCGCGCCCGCGAAGTCGGCGTCGAGCGAACGCGCGCGTTCGGTTAATTCGCCCGCACGATCCGCTCGCGCCGCACGTTTGCGCTCGAAGCTCGTCACGCTCGAAGGCGGCGGCTCTCCAAGATACGGTACGCCCAAGCGTGCCGCGAGTTCGCCCGTCGCAGAGTCACCCGCGAACCCGCGCAGCGTAATGCCGTAGGTTTGCGCGGCCGCAACCACCCGCATCGCGACGTCGTCTTCGGGTGGCTCGCCGATGAAGATCGCGATCGCCCGGCTGCCCCGATAGAAGTCGGGCCGTTCCACGAGCCGCGCCTCGATCTCGGCCCAGGCCGCGTCGAAAGAGCGCTCGGCAAAAACGAATTCCAGTCCGGCCGCCGTGCCGCGCAGCACCCTAGTTCGTGCGCCCGTGGTCGCTCATTAGCGCGCTCCGATGCAACGCCGCGTCGCGCGGACCCTTCGTTTTCCGCGTGCCGTCCCCAACATTTCGCAGCTTACTCACAGCTTGCGGGCGCGATGGGTCGCGAGGCGCGGCGTCGAACTCTGCAACCCCACGTTCCGTCTCCCGAGGTCTTGATGCCCTTGCGCCGCTCGCTTCATTGCTTGCTCGTTCTCCCGTTGCTTCTCGCGACCGTCTCCGCTCCCGCCTCCGCCATGACGACCGCGGCGGAAATTCTCCAGGCGAAAGAACAAGAGAAGCAGATTATCGAACAATACAACGTCGTCAACGATCCGCTGATGAACGCCTGGGTCAACGACGTCGCGAACCGCCTCTGGGGGCAAGTCGCGCGGCGCGATCTCCCGTATAACATCAAGATCCTGGACTCACCCGACGTCAACTCGTTTACGATCGGCGGCGGTTACGTCTACGTCAACGAAGGGCTACTCGACTTCGTGCAGTCCGATGACGAACTCGCGGGCGTGATCGGTCACGAAACGGGTCACAACGAGCGCCGTCACACGGTAACGCTACCGGCAAAAGCTCAAGCACTGAACTTGTTATTCGGCATCGCTTCGCTCTTCTCACCGATCGTCTATCGCTTCGGGCAGATCGCAGAAGAAGGCATCATCGCAAAGCAACAGCGCGCCGACGAGTTGCAAGCCGACCAATACGGACTCTTGCTCATGTCGCGAGCGGGTTACGATCCCGATTCCATGGTGTCGTTCATGAACCACTTGGGCGCCGCCGAAGCCGATCACGACAGCCTCGTGGATAAATATCTCGCCAATCATCCGGGCTTCCCGAGCCGCGTCTCGCATCTCAAAGGCTACGACGAACTCGATCCGACCAAGCGTACGAACGATCAAATCCTCGTACAGGCGATTCACGATCAGGAGAGCGGCCGGTACGATATCGCCGCCATGAAATTCCAACAAGTGCTGCGCGCCGATCCCGATAACTCGACGGCCATGCTTCACTTAGGCGAAGATCAGATCGCGCTCGGCGAAACCGAGAAGAGCCGGCAAACGCTCGGCGAAGCCGCGCAGAAAGGCTCCGCCGAAACGCGTTCCTCGGCGCTCTCGAGCATCGCCGCACTGCGTTCGAGCGAAGCGAAATTTCCTTTCGCGCATCCGGATCTCTCACCGCTACGCCAGCAACTGGAGGACGCGCAGAACCGCGAAACGCAGGCCGTGGCGACGATCGCACTGCGCCGCGATGCGGGTAAAGACGAGATCAAAGCCGTCAACACGCGCGTCCAGAATATCTCGTACGGCATTCCGGATTTTAGCCGCGTGCAAGTGCGGATGGGAAGCCGGCTCGAATCCGTCTTGCGTAATTTCGGCGCGATGAGTCGCTCGATCGACGCCGCATTCAGCAAGTCGTCCGCCACGATTTCCAACGTCGGCTCGCTCGAACGCAATAAAGAAAGCGGGCTCGTTAAGGAGAACGCGGACATCCTGCGGGATCTCGGGGCACCGCTGCAACTCCAGCCCGTGCCCGCTCCCTCCCTCGCCATGTTGCCTTCGTACCCGCGGCTGTTCGACGACATGGCGCTTACCGATGGCGACATGGTGCGCGCGCTCGACGCGGCGCGTTCGGCGCTCGCGATGCTCGACGTCTCGCTCGGCGATCTCAACGATTTCGCGCAGCGTCTCACCCGCTCGCAACTCGACTATAGCGGCGATATCTCGAGTTCGGACTATTCGGCACTCGTGCCGCTCATGAAAAAATCCGGAGACGGACTCTCCAAGGCCGCGATCGCAGGCTCGCAAGCGGAGCAGCTCTATAATCTGGCGCGCTCGCGACAATTGCAAACGCGGATCACGATGACGGGCGTCGGCTATCCGCAAAATCGTTACGCGACGTTGCAATACGCGCTGCAACAGCGGGTGAAAAACTCTGGGATCGACTTCAACGCGATGCAGCGAGACGATCTCACCCCGGGCGAAGTCGCGGCGGCCGCGATTACGGCGGCCGATACGAACACGACACCGGAATCCATCATCACGCAAGCGCAGACTTCGCATCGCCAAATAATCGACGTCGCCAACGAGCGCGGCATGAAATCGCAAGCACTCGAGATCTTCCTCGGACTCGTCTATCTCGATTATACGGACGATCCACTCAAAGAAGCGCGCGGTCATTGAGGCGGCTACTTTGAAGGCCGTGACCGCGAATGCGGCGACCTTGCTCGGCGTCGTGCGCAAAACGGCAAACGTCGCGGCCGTCCGCAACGACGTCAAACGGCCCTTCCGATTTTTGCTGTGCGGCGATCCCGGGCTCGTCGCCGAATTCCGGATGCTCCTACTTTGGGCGCGGCCCGATCAAAACGTACCGGACGACGCCGTCGCGACCCTCGAAACGATCGATCCGGCGGGGCGTCCCGCGGTCGCCGGTCCCGACATGCGCGCCATCGTCTTTTTAGGCCGCCCGGGCGACACGACGGGCGCGCGGCTCGATTTGCTGCAGCCGCTCCGCCTGCCGATTTTCGCGCTCACCGTCGATGCCGGGTCGCCTTCCGTCCAGCAACCGCTATCGGCTCCTTCGGCCGGTCAAATCGCCGAATACGTCGTAGCACGGCTCGATCGCGAGTCGCTGCGAAGTCGACTTTTCCCTCACTTGATCGAGCGCTGCAAAGGAATCGAGATCGCGGTCGCGCGGCGTTTGCCCGCGCTACGCGAAACCGTCGTCTCGAAGATGACGCGCGACGCCGCGTCCTCGGCGCTCAAAGTTTCGGCCGCAAGCGCCGTCGTCGACAACGTCCCCTTGCTCGGCATCGTGCTCGGCATGGTCGCCTCTGCCGGCGACGTGGTCGCGATAACCGGTATTCAAGTCGTCTTGATGATGCAGATCGGTGCGATCTACGGCAAGGAACCCGACGTCGGCCGCGTTTGGGATCTGTTGCCCGTCGTCGGCGGCGGCCTCGGCTGGCGCGCACTTTCGCGCGAACTCGCGGGCTTCGTTCCCGTCGCCGGTGTCGCGATCAAAGGCGCGATCGCATACGCGGGCACGATCGTCGTCGGCGAAGGCGCGGGCTTCTTCTACGAACACGGCTACCATATGACCAAAACGCAAGCGGGCCAGCTTTACGAAGAAAAGAAGCGCTCGTCGCTCGCGTTCGCGCGCGACCTCATCACGCGCATCAAACGGCCGAAGCCCTAGCTACAACGAGCGGCGATTAGCGGCGACTCGGCCCGCGACCGAGAGCCGTGGCGGCAAGGTGCGCGAGCAGATCGTCGTCGCCCAGATGATCGAAGCTCGTCGTCAACCGGGGGCGGACGGTCGCCGCGATTTCCGCCGCGACGGCTCGCCTATGCTCGGGCGTTAGCGACGGGCGCCGCTCGGCGTAGCGCCGCACGAGGTCGCGCTGCGCTTGCGTGAGTGCTGCTACGAGCGGGTCATCCGTTTCGCGTTCCGGCTCGTAATCCGGCAGTTCCGGTCGCCGCTCGAAGCGGTTGTCTCGAATGACGATCGTGCCCGCAGCCATGTCGCCTAGGCGGCGATTGAGTGGCGACAGCAACGTCGCGACCGCGGATACCGCATAGAATCCGAGCCCCACTTCGACCAGCCGAACGACGTTGCGAATGACCGAACTCGTGAAATCGAGCGGAAAGCCGCCATCGCGTACGACTCGGATGCCGAGCAGCTTTTTGCCCGGCGTGCGTCCCTGCCAGCGCCATTCGAAGACGATGAAATAGCCGAAGAACAGCATGAACCCCGCCACGACGGCAATCGCCGTCAAGACGGCATTGCCGAATTTCGTCGCGGCGGCGAGGTGAGCGGGGTGTGGCCCGATGCGTAAGACGAGCCCCAGCACGACGACGACCAGTACGACGACCGCGAGTTGAATCGCCATATCGATGAACACGGCGAAGAAACGGCTACCGGCACCCGCGAGCTCGTACGAAAATGCGACGCTCTCGCCGGTCGCGATACGAGCGGTTCGTTCCATCGTTCGTTGCGCTCGCTGCGGGAAGGCGCCTTTCGACTCCTGCGAAAGGGCCTGCAATGCGCGAACGAACGTTCCGGGTGCGTCGAGGCGAGGGTTGGGAACGGCTCGAAACCCTGCTCGGGCGCTGC